>NZ_JBFUHS010000007.1:0-273002 GCF_056402255.1 Pseudomonas sp. P4_B4 | reverse complement strand
GCCGCCACAGGCTTCCATCACGATGGTGCAGGGCTCGAGATTTGCCAGGTGCTGCATGAGCGTTACCCGATTGAATTTTTTTCGGTACAGCTCGTGACCACGATCATCCTGTGCATGTAGATGAAAGGTGTGTTTTCCCAAGTCGATGGCGGCAATAGCTACTTTGTTCATGGCAACGATCTCCGATGAGCCCCCTGCGAAAGCTTAGTGGGCGATCACAGGGGGCAGCGGGGGTAGCCATTTCATTAGTGGTTCTCGGGTGGAACTACATTTTGTATCCACCTCAAAACCTGTGGGAGCGGCGGTGCGACAATTCGACTTGCTCGCGAAGAGGCCCTAATTGTCACCACACATCCATATCCTGCCTGCTAAGGTTGGCAAGCCCGTCTTCGCAACGGATAATGCCCAGTTTTTCCACCAGCGCATGATGCGCCGCCGCGCCTGCGGTCGAAAGAGAAGACCATGAAAGACACCATTCGCCAGCTGATCCAACAAGCCATCACCCAACTCGTCAACGAAGGTGTGTTGCCTGAAGGCCTGTCGCCGGCGATCCAGGTGGAAAACTCCCGCGACAAGAAGAACGGCGACTTCGCCAGCAACATCGCCATGATGCTGGCCAAGCCGGCCGGCATGAAGCCCCGCGATCTGGCGGAAAAAATCATTGCCGCGCTGCCGGCTGACGAAAATGTCGCCAAGACCGAAATCGCCGGCCCTGGCTTCCTGAACTTCTTCCAGAACACCGACGCCCTGGCGACCCGCCTGGACGCCGCCCTGGCCGACGCCCACATCGGCGTGCGCAAGGCTGGCCCGGTGCAGCGCACCGTGGTTGACCTGTCGGCACCGAACCTGGCCAAAGAGATGCACGTCGGCCACCTGCGCTCGACCATCATCGGCGACGGCGTGGCCCGCGTGCTGGAATTCCTCGGCGACACCGTGATCCGTCAGAACCACGTCGGCGACTGGGGCACCCAGTTCGGCATGCTGATGGCTTACCTGCAGGAAAACCCGATCACCAGCGACGAGCTGTCGGACCTGGAGAACTTCTACCGCGCCGCCAAGCAACGCTTCGACGAATCCGCAGAGTTCGCCGACCGCGCCCGTGGCCTGGTGGTCAAGTTGCAGGCCGGCGACGCCGATTGCCTGGCGCTGTGGACCAAGTTCAAGGACATCTCGCTGTCCCACTGCCAGAAGATCTACGAACTGCTCAACGTCAAACTGACCATGGCCGACGTGATGGGCGAAAGCGCCTACAACGACGACCTGATCAACGTGGTCAACGACTTGAAGGCCGCAGGCATGCTGGTCGAGAGCAACGGCGCCCAGTGCGTGTTCCTCGACGAGTTCAAGAACGCCGACGGCGACCCGCTGCCGGTGATCATCGTCAAGGCTGACGGCGGCTACCTCTACGCCACCACCGACCTGGCGGCCGTGCGCTACCGCAGCGGCAAGCTCAAGGCCGACCGTGCGCTGTACTTCGTCGACCAGCGTCAGGCCCTGCACTTCCAGCAAGTGTTCGCCGTGGCGCGCAAGGCCGGTTTCGTGACCCATCCAATGGAAATGGAACACATGGGCTTCGGCACCATGAACGGCGCTGACGGTCGTCCGTTCAAGACCCGTGATGGCGGCACCGTGAAGCTGATCGACCTGCTGACCGAAGCCCAGGAGCGCGCCTACACCCTGGTCAAGGACAAGAACCCTGAACTGGCCGAGACTGAGCTGCGCAACATCGCCAAGGTGGTGGGCATCGGAGCAGTGAAATACGCTGACCTGTCCAAGCACCGCACCAGCGACTACAGCTTCAACTTCGACCTGATGCTCAATTTCGAAGGCAACACCGCACCGTACCTGCTGTACGCCTACACCCGCGTGGCCGGCGTGTTCCGCAAGCTCGGCAAGGACTTCAGCGAAGTCGACGGCCAGATCGTCCTCGAAGCGGCGCACGAACACGAACTGGCGGCGAAGCTCGCGCAGTTTGGCGAGATCCTGAACAACGTGTCCGAAAAAGGCACCCCGCACATCCTTTGCACTTACCTGTACGACGTCGCAGGCCTGTTCTCCAGCTTCTACGAGAACTGCCCGATCCTCGCCGCCGATACCCCGGCACAAATGCAGAGCCGCCTGCGCCTCGCCGCGCTGACCGGACGCACTCTCAAGCAAGGCCTGGAACTCTTGGGCCTGGAAACTCTGGAGCGTATGTAAGTTGGCTGCCAAGAAAAAACCTGCACCCAAGCGTGGCGCCAGCCGTTACCAAGCTCCTGCAAAGCAACCGATCCCGGGCTGGCTGTGGATGGCCATCGGCCTGACGGTCGGCGCTTTCATCGTATTCCTGATGAAGCTGGAACCGGGCAAGGGCAGCGACACGGTCAAGCGTGAAAAAGTCGAGCAACAGCAACAGCAGAAAGCCAGCAAGATCGCCGAGGCCAACAAGACCCCGCCGAGCCCGACGCAACCGGTGAAGCCGAAGTACGACTTCTACACCTTGCTGCCGGAATCGGAAGTCATCGTGCCGCCGGATGCCGTGCCGGAAAAAACCCTGCCGACGCCGCAAGTGCCGGCCATCCCGACCACGCCGGTCACCCCGGCCGAAGCGGCGAAGATCGACACCGCGCGCGCCCAGGCTGCTTTGGCCGGGATTACTCCGCCTCCTGCGCCACCGGTCAAGGCTGCGCCTGTGACGAAGTTTTTCCTGCAGGCTGGCTCGTTCCGCAAAGAGACTGATGCGGACAAGGTTCGGGCGCAGATCATTCTGTTGGGCCAGGCCGTGGCGGTTGAGTCCGGCACGGTGAAGGACGAAACCTGGTATCGGGTGCTGGTCGGACCGTTCAGCAACCGCGAACAACTGACCACGGCGCAGAAACAATTGGCCGGCGCAGGCTTTAGCAACTTGCTGTTACAACAACGCCAAAGCCGATAACGCCCCCTGTGGCGAGGGAGCTTGCTCCCGCTGGAGTGCGCAGCACTCCCAAAACCTGCATTTGCGGTCCATCAGGTAGACCGCATAGACCGGGTTTGTGGCTGCTTCGCAGCCAAGCGGGAGCAAGCTCCCTCGCCACAATTGTTTCAGCGACAACCCATCACCATCACAACACACCACTCGTCCCCTCTCCCGTCCTACAGTTGAAAAACGCTCCACCACCCCCATATGAGTTTGCATAAGGCATTTTCGCCCAGCTGCGTGGAGACTCTTCCCTTGACCACCATCGTTTCAGTTCGCCGCCACGGCAAAGTCGTCATGGGCGGCGACGGCCAGGTTTCCCTTGGTAATACCGTGATGAAAGGTAACGCGAAAAAAGTTCGTCGCCTGTACCACGGTCAGGTCATCGCCGGTTTTGCCGGCGCCACCGCTGACGCCTTTACCCTCTTCGAACGCTTCGAAGGCCAGCTTGAAAAACACCAGGGTCACCTAGTGCGCGCCGCCGTCGAACTCGCCAAAGAATGGCGCACCGACCGCTCCCTGAGCCGCCTCGAAGCCATGCTCGCCGTCGCCAACAAAGACGCCTCCCTGATCATCACCGGCAACGGCGATGTGGTTGAGCCCGAAGAAGGCCTGATCGCCATGGGTTCCGGCGGCGGTTACGCCCAGGCCGCTGCCAGCGCGCTGCTGAAGAAAACCGATCTGTCGGCCCGGGAAATCGTCGAAACCGCCCTCGGCATCGCCGCCGACATCTGTGTATTCACCAACCACACCCAGACCATTGAGGAGCAGGACTGCGCCGAGTAAGCCCGTGCAGCCATCGCACCACGGCTCATTCTTGCTTGAGGTCCATTGAATATTATGTCCATGACTCCCCGTGAAATCGTCCACGAACTCAACCGCCACATCATCGGCCAGGACGATGCCAAGCGCGCCGTCGCCATTGCCCTGCGCAACCGCTGGCGGCGCATGCAGCTGCCAGAAGAGCTGCGCGTTGAAGTAACACCCAAGAATATCCTGATGATCGGCCCGACCGGTGTCGGTAAAACCGAGATCGCCCGTCGCCTGGCAAAACTGGCCAATGCGCCGTTCATCAAGGTCGAAGCGACCAAGTTCACCGAAGTCGGCTATGTCGGCCGCGACGTCGAATCGATCATTCGTGACCTCGCCGATGCCGCGATCAAGCTGCTGCGCGAACAGGAAATCGTCAAGGTTCGCCACCGCGCCGAAGACGCCGCTGAAGAGCGCATCCTCGACGCCCTGCTGCCACCGGCACGCATGGGCTTCAGCAACGACGACGCCCCGACTGCCGATTCCAACACCCGCCAGTTGTTCCGCAAGCGCCTGCGCGAAGGTCAGCTGGATGACAAGGAGATCGAAATCGAAGTCGCCGAAATGGCCGGCGTCGATATCTCCGCGCCACCGGGCATGGAAGAAATGACCAACCAGCTGCAAAGCCTGTTTGCCAACATGGGCAAGGGCAAGAAGAAAGCCCGCAAGCTCAAAGTCAAGGAAGCGCTCAAGCTGGTGCGTGACGAAGAAGCCAGCCGCCTGGTCAACGATGAAGAGTTGAAGGCCAAGGCCCTGGAAGCGGTCGAGCAGCACGGCATCGTGTTCATCGACGAAATCGACAAGGTCGCCAAGCGTGGCAATTCCGGTGGCGTCGATGTGTCCCGCGAAGGCGTGCAGCGCGACCTGCTGCCGCTGATCGAAGGCTGCACCGTCAACACCAAGCTGGGCATGGTCAAGACCGACCACATCCTGTTCATCGCCTCCGGTGCCTTCCACTTGAGCAAGCCGAGCGACCTGGTGCCCGAGCTGCAAGGCCGCCTGCCGATCCGTGTCGAACTCAAGGCCCTGAGCCCTGAGGATTTCGAACGCATCCTCAGCGAGCCTCACGCTTCGCTCACCGAGCAATATTGCGCACTGCTGAAAACCGAAGGCCTGGGCATCGAGTTCCAGCCGAGCGGCATCAAGCGCATCGCGGAGATCGCCTGGCAGGTCAACGAGAAAACCGAAAACATCGGTGCCCGTCGCCTGCACACCCTGCTTGAGCGCCTGCTCGAAGAGGTGTCGTTCAGCGCCGGCGACCTGGCCAGCGTTCATGACGGCAAGGTGATCCAGATCGACGCCGACTACGTCAACAGCCACCTGGGCGAATTGGCGCAGAACGAAGACCTGTCCCGTTATATTTTGTAAGCTTCAAGTTGCAAGCTACAAGCGTCAAGCTGATGGAGTTAAGCTTGAAGCTTGTAGCTCGCCACCCAAGGCTCTTTCTATGCTTCCCACCGACATCAAGCTGCACAAAGCCTCGAAAACCCTGTCGCTGAAATACGCGTCCGGCGAGGAATACACCCTGCCCGCCGAGTTCCTGCGCGTGCACTCTCCTTCCGCCGAGGTCCAGGGCCACGGCAAACCCATCCTGCAATTCGGCAAGATCAACGTCAGCCTGACCAAGGTAGAACCGGCCGGTCAGTACGCACTGAAACTGACCTTCGATGATGGTCACGACAGTGGTCTGTTCACCTGGGAATATCTGTACGAGCTGGGGCGACGTTATGACGCACTCTGGGAAGATTATCTGGCCGAGCTCAAAGCCGCCGGAAAAACCCGCGATCCGAACGAATCCATCGTCAAACTGATGCTCTAATCCGAGCCTCTCGCTCTTTAGAGGGCATTTTCTAATTTCATCTGTTTGAATGCTCCGCTTCAGGGCCGCCGATTGGCCTGCTTGCGAAAAAAATTAAACTCGGGTAACCAATGGAACTGGCAAGTTCCCTGCAGTGCTCTCTGCATTAAAAAAGCAGCGATGCAGTATTAACGGTCACCCCGAGCAGTAGTACCTGGCATTGGCTGTGTGACTACACAGCAGGACCCGGTACTCGTCTCAGGACAATGGAGCGTCGTAGATGAGTAACAAGAATAACGATGACTTGAAGAGTCAAGCCTCGGAAAACACCTTGGGGCTGAATCCTGTCGTTGGACTGCGTGGAAAGGATCTACTGGCTTCTGCTCGAATGGTGCTCAGGCAGGCCATCAAACAACCGATTCACAGCGCCAAACATGTCGCGCATTTCGGCCTTGAACTCAAGAACGTGCTGTTCGGTAAATCCGAGCTGCAACCGGGTAGCGATGACCGTCGCTTTGCGGATCCGGCCTGGAGCCAGAACCCGCTCTACAAACGTTATCTGCAAACCTACCTGGCGTGGCGCAAGGAACTCCACGACTGGATCGGCGACAGCAACCTGCCGCCCAAGGACGTCAGCCGTGGGCACTTTGTGATCAACCTGATGACCGAAGCCTTCGCCCCGACCAACACGGCGGCCAACCCGGCGGCGGTCAAGCGCTTCTTCGAAACCGGTGGTAAAAGCCTGCTCGATGGCCTCTCGCATCTGGCCAAGGACCTGGTGCATAACGGCGGCATGCCGAGCCAGGTCAACATGGGCGCATTCGAGGTCGGCAAGACCCTTGGCGTGACCGAGGGTGCAGTGGTCTTTCGCAACGACGTGCTGGAGCTGATCCAGTACAAGCCGATCACCGAACAGGTGCATGAACGCCCACTGCTGGTGGTACCGCCGCAGATCAACAAGTTCTACGTTTTCGACCTGAGTCCGGAAAAGAGCCTGGCGCGGTTCTGCCTGCGCAACAACGTGCAGACCTTCATCGTCAGCTGGCGCAACCCGACCAAGGAGCAGCGCGAGTGGGGCCTGTCGACCTACATCGAAGCGCTCAAGGAAGCGGTTGATGTGGTCACCTCGATCACCGGCAGCAAAGACGTGAACATGCTCGGTGCCTGCTCCGGCGGCATCACCTGCACCGCGCTGTTGGGCCACTACGCGGCAATCGGCGAGAACAAGGTCAACGCCCTGACCCTGCTGGTCAGCGTGCTCGACACTACCCTGGACAGCGACGTGGCCCTGTTCGTCGACGAGCAAACCCTCGAAGCCGCCAAGCGCCACTCCTACCAGGCCGGTGTTCTCGAAGGCCGCGACATGGCGAAAGTCTTCGCCTGGATGCGCCCCAACGACCTGATCTGGAACTACTGGGTCAACAACTACCTGTTGGGCAACGAACCGCCGGTATTCGACATTCTGTTCTGGAACAACGACACCACCCGGTTGCCCGCTGCGTTCCATGGCGACCTGATCGAGATGTTCAAAAGTAACCCGCTGACCCGTGCCGATGCACTGGAAGTGTGCGGCACTCCGATCGATCTGAAGAAGGTCACCGCCGACATCTTCTCGCTGGCCGGCACCAACGATCACATCACCCCGTGGCGTTCCTGCTACAAGTCGGCGCAATTGTTCGGCGGCAACGTTGAATTCGTGCTGTCCAGCAGCGGGCACATCCAGAGCATTCTGAACCCGCCGGGCAATCCGAAATCGCGCTACATGACCAGCACCGAAATGCCCGCCAATGCCGATGACTGGCAAGAAGAGTCGACCAAGCACGCCGACTCCTGGTGGCTGCACTGGCAGGCGTGGCAGGCACAGCGTGCGGGCAACCTGAAAAAAGCACCGTTGAAATTGGGCAACAAGGCCTATCCAGCGGGTGAAGCCGCGCCAGGCACCTATGTGCATGAGCGGTAACTGACACACCTCGCTCCCACAGGGGATGGGGAAGAATTCAAGAGAGCGACCCACAGGGCCAGAAGCATGCCGCAACCCTTCATATTCCGTACCGTCGATCTGGATGGCCAGACGCTCCGCACGGCGGTACGCCCCGGCAAGCCTCACTTGACGCCCCTGCTGATTTTCAACGGCATCGGCGCCAACCTGGAGCTGGTGTTCCCGTTCATCGCGGCGCTGGACCCGGACCTGGAAGTCATCGCCTTCGACGTACCCGGCGTCGGCGGTTCGTCGACACCGAACCGGCCGTATCGTTTTCCGAGCCTGGCGAAACTCACGGCGCGGATGCTCGACTATCTCGACTATGGGCAAATCAACGTCATCGGCGTGTCCTGGGGTGGCGCCCTGGCCCAACAGTTCGCTTATGACTATCCGGAGCGCTGCAAGAAACTCGTGCTGGCCGCAACGGCGGCGGGTGCGGTGATGGTGCCGGGCAAACCGAAAGTGCTGTGGATGATGGCCAGCCCGCGACGTTACATCCAGCCGTCCCACGTGATCCGCATTGCGCCGATGATCTACGGTGGTGCGTTCCGTCGCGACCCGACGCTGGCCGCCAGCCATGCGGCCAAGGTGCGTTCAGCGGGCAAGCTCGGTTACTACTGGCAGCTGTTCGCCGGCCTCGGCTGGACCAGCATCCACTGGTTGCACAAGATCCGCCAGCCGACCCTGGTACTGGCCGGTGACGATGACCCACTGATCCCGTTGGTCAATATGCGCTTGCTGGCCTGGCGGATTCCCAACGCCCAGTTGCACATCATCGATGACGGGCATCTGTTCCTGATTACCCGGGCCGAAGCGGTGGCTCCGATCATCATGAAATTCCTGGAAGAGGAGCGCCAGCGCGCGGTGATGCATCCGCGTCCGGCGCCATTGGGCAGCTAAACCGCTGCATCGGCGGTCGGCAGGACGCCACGCCGCGCAACAATCCGTTACAGCGTCTATGGTGTTCTGGTTCGGTGTATTTGTTTTTGGCCTGAAGACGAAGGAGTGTTGACTCATGCGCGAGAAACCAGCGAGGGATTCCCTACCGACTCCCGCCGCGTTCATCAATGCACAGAGTGCGATTACCGGCCTGCGTGGTCGGGATCTGTTGTCGACCCTGCGCAGTGTGGCCGCCCATGGCTTGCGCAATCCGGTACACAGTGCCCGACATGCCCTCAAACTCGGCGGTCAGCTTGGCCGTGTGCTGCTGGGCGAAACCCTGCACCCGACCAACCCGCAAGATGCTCGCTTCGCCGATCCGGCGTGGAGCCTCAACCCGTTTTATCGCCGTAGCCTGCAGGCCTATCTGAGCTGGCAGAAACAGGTCAAGAGCTGGATCGACGAGAGCGACATGAGCCCGGACGACCGCGCCCGCGCCCACTTCGCTTTCGCCCTGCTGAACGACGCCGTATCACCCTCCAACACCCTGCTCAATCCACTGGCGGTCAAGGAACTGTTCAATTCCGGCGGTAACAGCCTGGTGCGTGGCATCGGCCATTTGGTGGACGATCTGCTGCACAACGATGGCCTGCCCCGGCAAGTCACCAAGCAAGCGTTCGAGGTCGGCAAGACGGTCGCCACCACCACCGGTGCCGTGGTGTTTCGCAACGAGCTGCTGGAGTTGATCCAGTACAAGCCGATGAGCGAAAAGCAGTATTCCAAGCCCCTGCTGGTGGTGCCGCCGCAAATCAACAAGTACTACATTTTCGATCTGAGCCCCCATAACAGCTTCGTCCAGTACGCCCTGAAAAACGGCCTGCAAACTTTCATGATCAGCTGGCGCAACCCGGATGTGCGCCATCGCGAATGGGGGCTTTCGACCTACGTGGAAGCCGTGGAAGAGGCCATGAATGTCTGCCGGGCGATCACCGGTGCACGCGAGGTCAACCTGATGGGCGCCTGCGCCGGCGGGCTGACCATTGCCGCGTTGCAAGGTCACTTGCAGGCCAAGCGGCAGCTGCGCAGGGTGTCCAGCGCGACTTACCTGGTGAGCCTGCTCGACAGTCAGATGGACAGCCCTGCGACGCTGTTCGCCGACGAGCAGACTCTGGAGGCTGCCAAGCGCCGCTCCTATCAGCGGGGTGTACTGGACGGCCGCGACATGGCCAAGGTCTTCGCCTGGATGCGCCCCAACGATTTGATCTGGAGCTACTTCGTCAACAACTACCTGTTGGGCAAGGAGCCACCGGCGTTCGACATTCTCTACTGGAACAACGACAACACGCGCCTGCCGGCCGCCCTACATGGCGACCTGCTGGACTTCTTCAAGCACAACCCGCTGACCCACCCGGGCGGGCTGGAAGTGTGTGGCACGCCGATCGACTTGCAGAAGGTTACTGTCGACAGCTTCAGCGTCGCCGGCATCAACGATCACATCACGCCGTGGGACGCGGTGTATCGCTCGACGCTGTTGCTCGGTGGCGAGCGGCGCTTCGTGCTGTCCAACAGCGGTCATGTGCAGAGCATCCTCAACCCGCCGAGCAACCCGAAAGCCAACTACGTCGAGAACGGCAAACTGAGCAGCGACCCCCGAGCCTGGTACTACGACGCCAAGCATGTCGATGGCAGCTGGTGGACCCAATGGCTGAGCTGGATTCAGGAACGTTCCGGCGCGCAGAAGGAGACCCACATGGCGCTCGGCAATCAGAACTATCCACCGATGGAGGCAGCACCCGGTACTTACGTACGCGTGCGCTGACGTTCAACGAGCCACGGCCTCTGCCGGCCGTGGCAAGACCCGATCATTAAGAAGACTGGATGAAAACCCGCGACCGGATCCTCGAATGTGCCCTGCAGTTGTTCAATCAAAAGGGCGAACCGAATGTCTCCACCATGGAAGTTGCCAATGAAATGGGCATCAGCCCGGGCAACCTCTACTACCACTTCCACGGCAAGGAACCGCTGATTCTCGGGCTGTTCGAGCGCTTCCAGGGCGAACTGGCGCCCTTGCTCGACCCACCGGCCGATGCCGAGCTGGCGCCCGAAGAATACTGGCTGTTCCTGCACCTGATCGTCGAACGCCTGTCCCACTACCGGTTCCTGTTCCAGGACCTGTCGAACCTCGCCGGGCGCCTGCCGAAACTGGCCAAGGGCATTCGCAACCTGCTCAATGCACTCAAGCGCACACTGGCATCGCTGCTGGCACGATTGCAGGCGCAAGGGCTGCTGGTCAGCGATACCCAGGCACTGGGGCAACTGGTGGAGCAGATCACCATGACGCTGCTGTTCTCGCTGGATTACCAGCGGATTCTTGATCGTCAGGGCGAGGTGCGATTGGTGGTTTACCAGATCATGATGCTGGTGGCACCGCACCTGCTGCCGTCGATGAAGGCTGCGACCGAGCAGATGGCGATGGAGTATCTGGAAGACCACGAATAATCCTGACCACAACGCCCCCCTGTAGGAGCGAGCTTGCTCGCGAAAAAGGTACAGCCGACGCTACTTCGCGCCTGCAATACCATCGCGAGCAAGCTCGCTCCTACAGTGGGCTTGTGTCGCTCAGAGATTCGCGCACAAACAAAAACGCCCGACCTTCACAGGCCGGGCGTTTTCTTGAGCCCTGAGAATCAGGACTGACTGGTTGGCGTCGATGGAGCTGGCGCGGCAGTCGGGGTGACAGCAGGGGTCGGTGCGGTAGCGGAGTTCGATGCGCTGACCGGAGCTGCCGGCGTTGCCGGTTTGGCAGCTGCCACTGCTGGTTTTGGCGCGGCAGCTTTTGGAGCGGCCGGCTTTTTCACCGCTGGTTTTTTCGCCGCGGCCGGTTTGGCTGCTGGCTTGATGGCTGCCGGCTTGGCCGCTGCAGTTTTCGCTGCAGGCTTGGCGGCGGCTGGTTTGGCCGCGGCCGGTTTGGCGGCTGCAGTTTTAGCCGCAGGTTTGGCAGCAGGTTTAGCCGCTGCTTTTGCCAGTGGCTTGGCTGCGGTTTTGGCGGCCGGCTTGGCTGCCGCGGTTTTCGCCGCAACAGGCGCAACCTTGGCACCGGTCAGTTTTTCGATTTGCTTGGTCAGGGTATCGACCTTGCTGTGCAGTGCCTTGACTTCGTTGCGGCTCGGTACGCCCAGACGCGAAATGGCGCTGTTCAGACGCTTGTCGAAAGCGCCTTCCAGCTCATCCCACTTGCCCAGTGCGCGATCTTTCACGCCGCTGATACGCGATTTGGCCGAAGAAGCGGAGTCCTTGGCGGCGTCGACAGTCTTGCCAACAGCGCTCTTGGTGAGCTTCTCGGCTTTCTCGCCGTCCTTAACCAATGCATCGAAGAGTTTGCTGCCGTCAGTGTCGATCTTCGAGTACACGCCTAAACCAGCCAGCCAGATTTTTCGGGAGTAATCTTCAACCTTCCCGATCCACGAGCTGCCTTCTTTTTCGGTGTTCTTTTTAACAGCCATCCCGTTCTCCTTAAGATTTACGCGCGACACGTTCGAGCAATGCCGTCAGCTCATCGAGCTTAGCAGAGAGTGCCTCAACGTCATGTTTAGACGGAATACCGATACGATTCAAGGCACTTGCGACACGCGTGTCAAACGCCTTCTCGACCTTGTCGAGTTGAACTTCGACGCGGCCTTTGAAAGTGCTGACTTCACTCTTGGCTTCATCGATCTCGGCATTGGCCGCTTCAAGTTTCTCAGCGACTACCTTTTTGCCTTTCTTTTCAACAACCTGACCCGCTTTGATCAGCTCTTGAAAGTACTCGCTACCCTCTTGGCCGACCTTGGTGTAGGCACCCAGGCCTGCCAGCCAGATCTTGCGGGCATAGGATTTGACGTCGCTCAGCGTGCTGGTCGACGGGTCGATTTTTTTCTTCAAAATAACTTTGGCCATGGTGCACCTCACGCGCAGAAGGTTTGAGGAACTGCCCGGATAAGTGTCGGGCTCTGGCACAAAGTAGGGAGAAAAATTAGAAACGGCACCCTAACAACTGACATGAAAGGTCAGGTGCACCACAAAACAAATGTGGGAGCGAGCCTGCTCGCGATAGCGATTCATCAGTCAAAATGAATGTCGACTGACACTCCCTCATCGCGAGCAGGCTCGCTCCCACATGGGATCTCGGTTCACGCGGAAACCGAGTCAGACCAACGCTTTATCCAGCGCCTTTTCGATTTCCGCTTTGATCATGCCGCTCATGGCCGACATCATCAGGCCCAGCTCCACGTCGACCTTGATCGAATTTTCACTGACATGCACCGCGCCCTTCACACCCGAGCGCTTGAGGTTCAGGGTATCGCCGGACCACTGCGGCTCCAGGCCATACTGATCGGAAAGTTTCTGCGCCAGCTTGTCGGCCTTTTCGCGAGCCGCTGCCTTACCCAGGCCATGGGCACGTTCAACACTAATACGGGCCATCAAATGACTCCTGCTTTATGGATGCTTTCCCGAGGCATCTTGACCTCTGCTGCGTCAAAACGTCCCGATGGTTGCCCATCTTACCTTCAGCCTTGCCAAGACAAAGCATGCCTTGGGGATTAGAATGTCGCGCATTCTCTTTTGGTGACAGCGATATGACTGATCAGCGCAAAGGCAGCGATGCCGAACCCACCACTCACTTCGGCTTCAAAAACGTTCCGGAAAGCCAGAAAGCGGAAAAAGTCGCTGAGGTTTTCCACTCGGTAGCCGCCAAGTACGACCTGATGAACGACCTTCTGTCGGGCGGCATGCACCGTCTGTGGAAGCGTTTCGCGATCGAACTGTCGGGCGTTCGTGCCGGTAACCGCGTGCTCGACATCGCCGGCGGCACTGGCGACCTGACCAAAAAATTCTCGCACCTGGTAGGCCCGACCGGCCAGGTCGTATTGGCCGACATCAACGAATCCATGCTCAAGGTCGGTCGTGACCGCCTGCTGGACCTCGGTGTGGCCGGCAACGTCGAATTCGTCCAGGCCGACGCGGAAAAGCTGCCGTTCCCGGACAACCATTTCGACTGCGTGACCATCGCCTTCGGCCTGCGCAACGTGACCCACAAGGAAGATGCCCTGCGCTCGATGCTGCGCGTGCTCAAGCCTGGCGGCCGTTTGCTGGTGCTGGAATTCTCCAAGCCGACCAACGCGCTGATGTCCAAGGCCTACGACGCCTACTCGTTCGCCTTCATGCCGCTGATGGGCAAGCTGATCACCAACGACTCGGAAAGCTATCGCTACCTGGCCGAATCGATCCGCATGCACCCGAACCAGGAAACCCTGAAGTCGATGATGGTCGAGGCCGGTTTCGACCGCGTGACCTATCACAACATGACCGCAGGCATCGTTGCCCTGCACCGCGGCATCAAGCCCTGATGCTGCTCGCCGGCCTGCTCGCCAGCGTTGAACTCGGCCTGAACCGGGTGCTGCGTCTCGACAGCACGGCGCTGCCGCGGCTGGCGCATTTGAGCGGCAGAGTGATTGCCGTCGACTGCCGCAGCCCGGCGCTGCAACTGTTCATCCTGCCCAGCGACGAAGGCCTGATGCTCGCCTCCCAGTGGGAAACCGGCGCCGACTGCACCTTGCGTGCACCGGCCTCGAGCCTGCTGAAACTGGCCATGAGCAAGGACAAGACTTCTGTTCTGCACGCCCCTGAAGTCGAACTCGACGGCGACAGCGGCGTACTGCTGGAGCTGGCGGCGATCCTCCAGGACCTGGAGCTGGACTGGGAGTACGAACTCTCGCGCTGGTTGGGCCCGGTGGCCACGCAACTGCTCGGCGGTCACCTGCGCAGCCGCGCCCGCTGGTATCAGCAAGGCTTTGCCAGCCTGGGCCAGAACCTGGGCGAGTACCTGGCCGAAGAATCGCGCACCCTCGTCGGTCAGCGCGAAGCCGAAGCCCGATTCAGTGAACTGGACCAGATCAAGCTCGATCTGGAACGTCTCGAGGCGCGATTCGAGCGCCTTTCCCGATCCCTCGACCCAAGCGATAACGCATGAAGCTGCTTGCCGCCCGCCGTTTGTTGCGCATCCAGCGCGTCGTGATCCGCTACCGCCTCGATGACCTGCTGTTCGCCCTGCCGCTGCCCTGGTTCTTGCGGGCGCTGCGCTATGCCTTGCCGTGGCGCTGGTTCCCGCGCAAGACCCTGGACCTGAGCCGTGGCGCGCGCTTGCGCCTGGCGTTGCAGGACCTGGGGCCGATCTTCATCAAGTTCGGGCAGATCCTGTCCACCCGTCGCGACCTGCTGCCAGAAGACATCGCCGATGAGCTTATGAAGCTGCAGGACCGCGTGCCGCCGTTCGACTCGCAAGTGTCGGTCAAGCTGATCGAAGAACAACTCGGCAAGAAAATCAGCGATGTGTTCAGCCGTTTCGATGTCGAGCCGCTGGCCTCAGCCTCGGTGGCGCAGGTGCATGCCGCGCAACTGAAAACCGGTGAGGAAGTGGTGGTCAAGGTGATCCGCCCGGGCCTCAAACCAGTGATCGCCCAGGACCTGGCGTGGCTGTTCATCCTCGCCCGCGCCGCCGAAAAACTCTCGGCCGATGCGCGCCTGCTGCATCCGGTGGACGTGGTCAGTGATTATGAAAAAACCATCTACGACGAACTCGACCTGCTGCGCGAGGCGGCCAACGCCAGCCAGTTGAAGCGCAACTTCGACGGCTCGCCGCTGCTGTACGTGCCACAAGTCTATTGGGACTGGTGCCGGCCGAAAGTGCTGGTGATGGAGCGCATCTACGGCATCCAGGTCACCGATCTGGCAACCCTGGCCGACCAGCGCACCGACATGAAAATGCTCGCCGAGCGTGGCGTGGAGATTTTCTTCACCCAGGTGTTCCGCGACAGCTTCTTCCACGCCGACATGCACCCCGGCAACATTTTCGTCAGCACCGTGAATCCGTGGAGCCCGCAATACATTGCCATCGACTGCGGCATCGTCGGCAGCCTGACCCCGGAAGACCAGGATTACCTGGCACGCAACCTGTTCGCCTTCTTCAAGCGCGATTACCGTCGCGTGGCGCAGTTGCACATCGATTCGGGCTGGGTGCCGGCGGAAACCAAACTCAACGAATTCGAAGCAGCGATCCGTACCGTGTGCGAGCCGATCTTCGAAAAACCGTTAAAAGATATTTCTTTCGGCCAGGTGCTGATGCGCCTGTTCCAGACCGCGCGCCGCTTCAACATGGAAGTGCAGCCGCAACTGGTCCTGCTGCAAAAAACCCTGTTGAACATCGAAGGCCTGGGCCGTCAGCTGTACCCGGACCTTGATCTGTGGAACACCGCGCAGCCGTTCCTCGAACGCTGGATGCGCGAGCGGGTCAGCCCCAAAGCCCTGCTCGGCAACGTGCACAGCCAGTTCGAACAGATCCCGCACCTGGCCAACATGGCCCGCGATCTGCTCGAACGCATGTCCCAACCCCACGCCTATGACCCGCCGCCTGCGTGGCACCGACGCCGTGACGACTGGTTCCTGCGCCTGCTCGGCACGGCGCACCTGGCCGGTGGCGCCATCCTTGCCGCTGGCGGACCGCTGAATCAGTTGGACTATTGGCCAGCTGGCATCATGATGGCGGTCGGTTTGTATCTGGTCGTGCGCCGATAGCCAGTTGTGTGAACGACTGGCACACTGTTTCAACGCCTGAGCTCGGCTATTGAAGTGTCGAGCCCGCTGTCGGAGTCGAAGATGAAAAACTGGCTGGACGAGATCAAGTGGGACGCTGACGGCCTGGTGCCGGCCATTGCCCAGGATCACAAGACCGGGCGCGTCCTGATGATGGCCTGGATGAACCGCGAAGCACTGGAACTGACCGCTGCCGAGAACCGCGCCATTTACTGGTCGCGCTCCCGTGGCAAGCTGTGGCGCAAGGGCGAAGAGTCCGGCCATGTGCAAACCCTGCACGAGATGCGCCTGGACTGCGACGCCGACGTCATCATCCTGATGGTCGAGCAGATCGGCGACATCGCCTGTCATACCGGCCGCCAGAGCTGCTTCTACCGCGTCTATGAGAACGGCGACTGGACAACCGTCGACCCGGTTCTGAAAGATCCGCACGCCATCTATTCCGCAGGGCACACACATGAGTGACACTATCACCCGCCTCGCCGAGGTACTGGAGGAGCGCAAAGGCGCTGCCGCCGACAGCTCGTATGTCGCCAGCCTGTACCACAAGGGCTTGAACAAGATTCTGGAAAAAGTCGGCGAAGAGTCGGTCGAAACCATCATTGCCGCCAAGGACGCCGCCGTCAGCGGCGACTGCAGCGATGTGATCTACGAAACCGCCGATCTGTGGTTCCACAGCATGGTCATGCTCGCCCAATTGGGGCAGCATCCACAGGCTGTACTCGATGAACTGGACCGTCGTTTCGGTCTCTCCGGACACGCCGAGAAAGCCTCGCGCCCGTCCGCCTGAATAACTATTAGAGAGGAGCAGCAGCATGGGCATTTTTGACTGGAAACACTGGATCGTCATCCTGGTTGTCGTGGTACTGGTGTTCGGCACCAAGAAACTGAAAAACCTCGGCACCGACGTCGGCGAGTCGATCAAGGGCTTCAAGAAAGCCATGAACGACGACGAAAAACCGGCCGACCCGAATGCGACCCCGTCCCAACCGGTTCCACCGGTACAGCCCCAAGCCTCTGTAAACCAGCCGCACACCATCGATGTGCAGGCACAGAAAGTCGAAGAGCCGATCCGCAAAGACGTGTGAGCACTGACTAATGTTTGGTATCAGCTTCTCTGAACTGCTGCTCGTCGGCCTCGTTGCCCTGCTGGTGCTGGGTCCCGAGCGCTTGCCGGGCGCTGCGCGCACCGCTGGCCTGTGGGTCGGGCGTCTGAAGCGCAGCTTCAACGCAATCAAACAGGAAGTTGAACGTGAAATCGGTGCTGACGAAATCCGTCGGCAACTGCACAACGAGCACATCCTGTCGCTTGAGCAGGAGGCGCGGAAAATCTTCACGCCGACCCAGCAGGAGCCGACGCCGGTGGAACACGTGGGCGAGCAGACGATTCATGCGCCTGCCGCTACCGTCGACCCGACACCTGCTCCCGTTGTAGCGCCTGTCGAACCTGCACCTGTTGTTGCAGCCACGCCGGTTGAACCCGTTACACCGGCGGCTGCGCCCGTTGCGCCGGCCCCTCATGACCCAACACTGCCGCCGCGAGCCCCATGAGCGATCTTCCTGAAAACGACCAGCACATGCCGCTGGTTTCGCACCTCACCGAGTTGCGTACCCGTCTGCTGCGCTGCGTAGCGGCGATCTTCATCATCTTTGCCGGGCTGTTCGCCTTCACCCAGCAGATCTACACCTTCGTCTCCACGCCGCTGCGCGCGTACCTGCCCGCCGGCGCCACGATGATTGCCACTGACGTGTCGTCGCCGTTCCTGACGCCACTGAAGCTGACGATGATGGTCTCGCTGTTCCTGGCCATCCCGGTGATCCTGCACCAGATCTGGGGTTTCATCGCCCCGGGCCTGTACAAGCATGAAAAGCGCATTGCTGTGCCATTGCTGATGTCCAGCATCGTGTTGTTCTATGCCGGCATGGCGTTCGCCTACTACCTGGTGTTCCCGCTGATCTTCAAGTTCTTCGCCGCCGCCACCCCGGCCGGCGTAGAAATGATGACCGACATCACCAGCTACCTCGATTTCGTCATGACGCTGTTCTTCGCCTTCGGCGTGGCGTTCGAAATCCCGGTGGCCGTGGTGCTGCTGGTGTGGATCGGCGTGGTCGACGTCAAATACCTGAAGAAGATCCGCCCGTACGTGGTCATTGGCTGCTTCGTAGTCGGCATGATCCTGACACCGCCGGACATCTTCTCGCAGACCCTGCTGGCCGTGCCGATGTGGCTGTTGTTCGAGATCGGCATCCTGTTTGGCAGCCTGATCAGCAAGCGTGGCGAGCATCCGGACGACCAACCGGCTGACGATCACAACGACCAGCCGCCAGCGACCCAAGCGTGAACCTGCTGCTCCTTGAAGAGGCCGATTTCATTGCGGCCGACCGGGCGGTCCTGCGTGATCGCCGGTTGACCCACATGCAGGAAGTCCACCGCAGTGAAGTCGGTGACAGCATGCGCGTCGGGCGGATCGGCGGGCTGATGGGTTCGGCCGAAGTGCTGCGCCTGGACGCCGACGAAGCGGAATTGCGCGTCACCCTCGACCAGCCACCACCGGCCAAGCTGCCATTGACCCTGGTATTGGCTCTGCCACGGCCCAAGATGCTGCGCAGGGTGTTTCAGACCGTGGCGGCCATGGGTGTGCCGCGGATCGTGCTGGTCAACAGCTATCGCGTCGAGAAGAGCTTCTGGCAGACCCCATTCCTGGAGCCCGAGGCGATTCGCGAGCAGTTGATCCTTGGCCTCGAACAGGCCCGGGACAGCGTGCTGCCGGAAGTCGTGATCGAGAAGCGCTTCAAGCCGTTCGTCGAAGACCGTCTGCCGGCGATTACCGAAGGCACCCTCGGCCTGGTGGGGCATCCGGGCAATTACCCGCCCTGCCCTCGCGCACTCAGCGAACCGGTGACCCTGGCCATCGGCCCCGAGGGTGGCTGGATTCCCTACGAGATCGACCTGCTGGGCAAGTCCGGCCTGCAACCGGTGCAACTGGGCGAGCGCATCCTGCGCGTCGAAACCGCCGTGACCGCGTTGCTGGCACGACTTTTCTAAATCCCTACGCGATCACTGTGGCGAGGGGGCTTGCCCCCGTTTGGACGCGAAGCGGCCACTGTTGTTTGTTCCAGCCAAACCGCATGCACTTTTTTACGGCTGCTGCGCACCCGAACGGGGGCCAGCCCCCTCGCCACAGATCACCGCGCATCTGAAAAATCCTGAGCACCTATAGATCTGCACAGTCCAGCCGATACATCCCCCATAAAACCAAATTGTGGTCCGGGGAGTTTCAGCATGTATCAATGGCTAGCCGAGAGTCTGGGAAACGTCAGCGTCAAACGCAAGCTGGGGATCGGCTTCGGTCTGGTGCTGTTACTGACCCTGCTGATCACCTTCACCGGCTGGAGCGGCCTGAGCGGCGTGACCAGCCGTGGCGATAAACTGGGGTTCATCGCCAGCCTCAACGACCTGACCAAGGACCTGCGCATTGCACGCCTGGATTACGAGATGCGTCGCGGCGAACAAGGTCCCGGTGCCGTCAACGATCTGCTGGGCAAACTCGAAAGTGGCCTGCAGACCGCCCGCGGCCTGATCGAGCAACCGGCTAATACGGCCATGGTCGATCAACAACTGGCCGCTGTCGCCGAATACCGTCGTGCCTTCAACGACATGACCCAGGCCGGCGCCCAGCGTGAAGACGCCCGCAGCAAACTCGGCGCCACCGCCGACAATGCCGTGGCCCGCGTCGCCGAAGTGGAAAAAACCATGCTGCAAGGTGACAGCGTGGCGGCGTTCAACGGCGTGATCGACCTGAGCAAGCTGATCCAGCAGGCGCGTTTCCAGGTTCGCGGCTACACCTACAGCGGCAAGAGCGAAGCCGAACAGCCAGCCCTCGACGCAATCGACAACGCCCTGAAGAACCTCGAGAGCCTGCCGGCCAAACTGCCTGAAGAACACATCGCTAACCTGCGACAGGCCACTGATTCGCTGAAGGCCTATCGCGCCGCCGTCAGCCAGTTCCGCGACTCCCAGGTGGCCAGCGCCAAGGCCCTGGCACGCATGTCTGCCCAAGGCGACATCCTGGTGGACATGAGCCAGAAACTCACCGTCTCGCAAACCGTCGTGCGTGACACCGACGCCGCCCACGCAAAAAACATGCTGACCCTCGCCACCATTCTGGCCATCGCCTTCGGCCTGCTGGCCGCCTGGGCGATCACCCGGCAGATCATCATTCCGTTGAACCAGACCCTGGTCGTGGCACAGCGCGTCGCCAGTGGCGACCTGACCCACAACCTGACGTCGCAGCGCCGCGACGAACTCGGCCAGTTGCAGCGTGCCATGCAGAGCATGACCCAGGGCTTGCGCGAACTGATCGGCGGCATCAGCGATGGCGTTACGCAGATCGCCAGCGCCGCTGAAGAACTGTCCGCGGTCACCGAGCAGACCAGCGCCGGGGTCAACAGCCAGAAGGTCGAGACCGATCAGGTCGCCACTGCCATGAACGAAATGGCCGCCACCGTGCAGGAAGTTGCGCGCAACGCCGAAGAAGCCTCCGAAGCCGCCGTCGCCGCCGACCAGCAGGCCCGTGAGGGCGACAAAGTGGTCGGCGAAGCCATCGCACAGATCGAACGCCTGGCCAAGGAAGTCGGCCACTCCACCGAAGCCATGGGCGAACTCCAGCGTGAAAGCGACAAGATCGGCAGCGTGCTGGACGTGATCAAGTCAGTGGCCCAGCAAACCAACCTGCTGGCGCTCAACGCGGCCATCGAGGCTGCCCGTGCCGGTGAAGCCGGGCGTGGTTTTGCCGTGGTCGCAGACGAAGTCCGCAGCCTGGCCCAGCGCACCCAGAAGTCCACCGAAGAGATCGAAGAGCTGATCGTCGGCCTTCAAAACGGCACCCAGCAAGTCGCGACCATTATGGACAACAGCCGTACCCTGACCGACAGCAGTGTCGAACTGACCCGCCGCGCCGGGGGCTCACTGGAAAGCATCACCCGCACCGTCTCGGCGATACAGGCGATGAACCAGCAGATTGCTGCAGCCGCTGAACAGCAAAGCGCCGTGGCGGAAGAGATCAATCGCAGCGTGCTGAATGTGCGAGATGTGTCGGACCAGACGTCGGCGGCAAGTGAAGAGACGGCGGCGTCCAGCGTTGAGCTGGCGCAGTTGGGGACGCATTTGCAGATGCTCGTGGGCAGGTTCAAGGTATGAGTGAAACCCCATCGCGAGCAGGCTCGCTCCCACACTGACCGGCTCAAACACAACGCCTGTGCCAGGCACCGGCCCTGTGGGAGCGAGCCTGCTCGCGATTGGAACGGCGCGGTGTAACTTTGAAACCCAAAAAAAACCCGCTTTCGCGGGTTTTTTATTATGCCAACTGAGGCTGTTCGCTCATTGGTTTGAGCGGTAGCAGCGGCGCGTGCGGATCGGCCTTCACCGATTTGCGCCATGCGCCCAGCCACTCGGCGTGGCCTTCGCTCCAGACCTGCTCATGCAGGCGAGCCAATGCCACCGGGTCGCTCAACAGTTGCACACGCTCGTTGTTGGTCAGACCTTCAGGACCGACTTTCATCGCGTGGCGAACCCGCTCGATCCGCAACCATTCAATCGGCTCGGCCTGATTGTGCCGGGAGGTCGCCAGCGAGCACGCCAGGGCGTTCTGCTGCGGATCGACCACCGAACGGACGAAGCCGTCGTTCAGCGCATGCCAGCGGTTTTCGTGGGTGTACTGGTCGGTTGCCAGCAAGGCCTGCGGCGGATTGTATTCCTCAGGAATCAGGAACAGGCTCTCGTCACGGGACTTCAGGCCCAGACCGACGCGGCTGGAGATCACCGATACCGGGATCGACAGCATCAACGAACCGACAATCGGCACCAGCCACCACAGGAAGCTCGGGTTCAGCCAGATCACCAGCATGGCCCAGAAGAAGCCCAGCAAGGTCTGCGGACCGTGACGCTTGACCGCTTCGCTCCACGGCGTGGAGTCGTCGTCTCGTTGCGGCGAGTTCCAGGTCGCGGCCCAGCCGAGGAACGCGGCGAGGACGAAACGGGTGTGGAAGATCATCCGCACCGGCGCCAGCAGCATGGAGAACAGCATCTCCAGCAGCATCGACAGGGTCACCTTGAACTTGCCGCCGAACTCTTTCGCGCCCTTGGCCCAGATCAGGATGATGCTCAACAGTTTCGGCAGGAACAACAGCACGATGGTGGTCGAGAACAGCGCAATCGCCTTGTCCGGGTGCCATTGAGGCCACAGCGGATAGAGCTGACGCGGTTCGAGGAAGTACTGCGGCTCCATCAGCGTGTTGACCGCCAGCAGCGCGGTCGACAGCACCAGGAAGAAGAACCACAATGGCGCCGACAGGTAGGACATCACGCCAGTCAGGAACACCGCGCGGTGCACCGGGTGCATGCCCTTGACCAGGAACAGGCGGAAGTTCATCAGGTTACCGTGGCACCAGCGACGGTCACGCTTGAGTTCGTCCAGCAGGTTTGGCGGCAGTTCTTCGTAGCTGCCCGGCAAGTCGTAGGCAATCCACACGCCCCAGCCGGCACGGCGCATCAACGCGGCTTCAACGAAGTCGTGGGACAGGATCGAGCCGGAGAACGCGCCTTTACCGGGCAACGGCGCCAGGGCGCAGTGGTCGATGAACGGCTTCATGCGGATGATCGCGTTGTGGCCCCAGTAGTGCGACTCGCCCAGCTGCCAGAAGTGCAGGCCGGCGGTGAACAACGGGCCATACACACGAGTGGCGAACTGCTGCATGCGCGCATACAGGGTGTCCATGCCCGACGCCCGTGGCGCGGTCTGGATGATCCCGGCGTCCGGCGTGGCTTCCATCAGGCGCACCAGACTGGTCAGACACTCGCCGCTCATCACGGAGTCGGCATCGAGTACGACCATGTACTTGTAGTCACCACCCCAACGACGGCAGAAGTCGTCGAGGTTGCCGCTTTTACGTTTTACGCGACGACGACGGCGGCGATAAAAGATCTTGCCGAAGCCGCCGGCTTCGCGGCAGACATCCAGCCAGGCCTGTTGCTCGGCGACACAGATATCGGCGTCGTTACTGTCACTGAGGACGAAGAAGTCGAAACGGTCCAGGTCACCCGTGGCCGCAACCGACTCGAAGGTCGCCCGCAGACCGGCGAATACCCGTGGCACGTCTTCGTTGCAGATCGGCATCACCAGTGCGGTGCGCGCATCCTTTGGAATCGGCTCGTTGCCGGCACTTTTACCGGAGATACGGTATTTATCGTGACCGGTCAGCAATTCCAGGAAGCCCATCAGCGCGGTCCAGAAACCGGCCGATACCCAGCAGAACAGAATCCCGAACAGGATCAGGATGCTGGTCTGCAAGGCATACGGCAGCACTTGCGTGGCAGTTTGCAGCAGCGGTTGGTGCAGCACTTCGTTGAGGTCGACGAACGACCAGCCCTGGTACGGCATGATGCCTTTCATGTACCAGCCGGCGACGATGGTCTGGCCGAGCATCAGCAGCAACAGAATGTAGCGACGGATCGATCCGACGGTGCGCCAGCGCGCGGCCGGCAGGACACGTTCGTCCTTCGGCGGCTTCGGCGGGTTGGTACGACCGGTCATCCGGCGCCAGCCACGCACCAGAATGTTGGTGCGCCACGGCTCCGGCACGACCTTGGTCCGCCGGATCGGCGGGGTCGCCTTGAGGCAGACCCGGCCGTTGGCGTCGAGCGCCAGCATTTCCGCGTCCTGCAGCTCTTCGGCGGTGCTCAGGGTCAGGCGTTTGCCCACCGAAGCCTGGGCGGCTTCGGTCGGGGCGTCGAACGTCGACGATGACAGGCGTTCATGCAATTCGCTGAAAGACTGGCAGCCCGCGAGTTCCGCGCGCTGCTGGTCGGTCATCGGCAGATGCGCCAGATACTCGGAAAGAGTTTCTGGCCGTACTTGTGAGTTACTCATCGGCAGGCAACTGATAGCTCCAGGTCTCGGTCAGGACTTCTTCAGTCGGGGCCGATTCCGGTGTGGCTGGGGCCGCGTCGGCAGCGGCAGGCTGCTTGGCGTCTTTATTGGCCTTGTCCTTGGCATCTGCAACAGGCTTCGCTTCAGCCTGCTTGGCCTCCGCTTGCTTGGCTTCCTTGTCCGCTTTCTCTTGTTGCTTGGCGGCAACCTTGTCGGCCTTGGCAACCGACGAGTTCGACGACGGAAGCGAAGTCTTGGCCAGGTCCGCAGGCACGATGTTCTGCACCAGCGCGGCACGCATCTCGGTGGACTTGCCCGGGTCCTTGATCTTCATCCGCAGGGTCAGGCGCCAGCCCTTGGTTTCAGGGTTGTAGCGCACGCTGTTTTCCACCAGCTCGGCGTTGTCACCGACGCTGACCTGGCTGCGAACTTCCGCATCGGCCGGCAAAGCCGCCAGGGACGGGCCTTCGAAGTCCACCAGGTAGGCAACGCTGCCGTCCGGCTGACGAATCAGGTTGGACTGTTTGACGTCACCGGTGGAACGCAGGGTCTGTTTGACCCAGGCGCTGTCCGGCGCGTGAATCGAGTCTTCATCCATGGTCCAGTGCATACGATAAGCGACATCGAGCGGCTGGCCAGGTTCCGGCAATTTTTCCGGGTTCCAGAAGGCAACGATGTTGTCGTTGGTTTCGTCGGCGGTCGGAATCTCGACCAGGTCGACGGTGCCCTTGCCCCAGTCACCCTTCGGCTCGATCCAGGCGCTTGGGCGCTTGTCGTACCGGTCGTCGAGGTCTTCATAGTGGCTGAAGTCGCGGCCACGTTGCAGCAGACCAAAGCCGCGCGGGTTTTCCACGCTGAAGTTGCTCACGGCCAAGTGTTTCGGGTTGTTCAGCGGACGCCAGATCCACTCGCCGTTGCCGGCATGGATCGCCAGACCGCTGGAGTCGTGCAGCTCGCGACGGTAGTTCAGTACTTTCGACGGCTGGTTGGCGCCGAACAGGTACATGCTGGTCAACGGGGCGATACCCAGTTTGCCGACCTTGTCACGCAGGAACATCTGCGCCTTGACGTCGACGATGGTGTCGCTGCCCGGACGCAGGGTCAGGCGATAGGCACCGGTGGCGCGAGGAGAATCCAGCAGGGCGAAGATCACCAGGTGCTTGTCGCCTGGCTTGGGCTGCTGGATCCAGAACTCGCGGAAACGCGGGAATTCTTCGCCGGACGGCAATGCGGTATCCAGCGCCATGCCGCGAGCGGACAAACCATAGACGTGACCCTTGCCGACGACGCGGAAGTAGCTCGCGCCGAGCATGGTCATGATTTCGTCTTGCTTGTCGGCCTTGTTGATCGGGTACAGCACACGGAAACCGGCATAACCCAGTTGTTCGGTGGCCTTG
Organism: Pseudomonas sp. P4_B4; assembly: GCF_056402255.1. NCBI lineage: Bacteria > Pseudomonadati > Pseudomonadota > Gammaproteobacteria > Pseudomonadales > Pseudomonadaceae > Pseudomonas > Pseudomonas sp. P4_B4. Next base: position 247,645 of record NZ_JBFUHS010000007.1, on the reverse strand, counting down.
GGATCGAACTGCATGTCGCCGAAGTCGAAACGACTCGGGTCGTACTTGATCTCGTCGACGGTGTTCGCGGTGATTTCGTTGATTTTCACCGGCGTATCGAAATGCATGCCCTGGTGATAGAAGGACAGCTTGAACGGCGTCTTCTGATCAGCCCACTCGGCTTTTTCCGTCAGAAAACGAATTTTCTGATAGTCCGCGAACTTCATGTCGCGGAACTCGTTTGGCAGGTTACTGCGCGGCGCTTCGTATTTCTGCGCGGCCAGCTCTTTTGCCTTGGCCGATACATCATCCAGACTGAATGCCCAAAGCTGACCGGCGCTGAGCAGGCAGAGCAGTGCAGAGCCCGCTACCAGGGCGCTGCGTAACCGTTTGGCAGACAATTTTGGTGCGTTACAGGGACTAACAATCACGAGCAACCCTCGCCGAAAACAGATCAAAAAACCAACGGCCAGTTAAAGGGTCTGCACGGTGTACGGTATGAAAAAACCGCCCTTGCAAACCACTCTTGCCAAGTTGGCGAGCATTGTTCCGACTCCGCTGGGGCGAAATGATTCCCCAATCGGATCAGGACAAGTCTCTACCTAAGTCAAAATGGACCAACGAACGCTGATCCCCGTAGCGCGGGATTATCTAGTAGGCCGCGTTACAACGCATCAGGGGTAACAAAGTATTTATCGCGAAAAAGCCCTGTTTTCAGTCGAAATGAACGTAAAAACTTGTTTCAAACGCTTTCAGGTCTGTAACAGGAAGGTTACCGGGCCATCATTGACCAGGTGCACCTGCATATCCGCGCCGAATCTACCTGATGCCACAGTGCCATGCACCTGTTTCGCTTTGTTCAATAGATAGTCGAATAGTTCCTCGCCCAGCGCCGGAGGGGCCGCAGTCGAGAAACCCGGACGCAACCCGCTTTTGGTATCGGCAGCCAGGGTGAACTGAGAGACCAGCAGCAGCCCGCCGCCCACATCCGCCAGGGACAGATTCATCTTGCCCTCAGCGTCACTGAATACCCGATAGTTAAGCAGTTTATTAAGAAGTTTGTCGGCGCTGGCCCGCGTATCGTCGGGCTCGACGGCTACCAGGACCAGCAATCCCTGATCGACGGCACCCACGATCTCACCCGCGACCTCGACTCGCGCGCCGCGCACCCGTTGCAGCAGGCCCTTCATGCTTCTTCAGGCGGCAGGTCGAGCAGACGCCGGGCCATCTGATTGGCGGCGCGTACCAGAGCGTCAGTGATGCCAGGCTCGGATGCGGCATGACCGGCATCGCGGATGACCTGCAGTTCGCTGTTCGGCCAGGCTTGATGCAATTCCCAGGCGTTATCCAGCGGGCAGATCACGTCATAACGACCATGGATGATCACGCCGGGCAAATGGGCGATCTTGCCCATGTCGCGGATCAACTGGTTCTGCTCCAGGAACGCGTGGTTGCTGAAGTAGTGGCATTCGATGCGGGCAATCGACAACGCACGTTGTGGTTCGGAGAAGCGATCGACTACCAGCGGGTTGGGACGCAGGGTCGCGGTGCGGCCCTCCCAGGTGGACCAGGCCTTGGCCGCGTGCATCTGGGCAATCTGGTCGTTGCCGACCAGACGCTTGTGGAACGCGGTAAGCAAGTCGTCTCGCTCGTCCAGTGGGATCGGCGCGATGTAGTCCTGCCAGTAATCGGGGAACAGGCGGCTGGCACCGGCCTGGTAGAACCATTCGATTTCCTGCGGACGGCAGAGAAAGATCCCGCGCAGGATCAGGCCGTGTACCCGCTCAGGATGGGTTTGCGCGTAGGCCAGCGCCAGGGTCGAACCCCAGGAGCCGCCAAACAGCACCCACTTGTCGATGCCCAGGTGCTGGCGAATCCGCTCGAGGTCGGCGACCAGGTCCCAGGTGGTGTTGTTTTCCAGGCTGGCGTGGGGCGTGGAGCGACCGCAGCCACGCTGATCGAAAGTGACAATGCGATAGAGGTTGGGATCGAAGAAGCAACGACTCTGGGCATCACATCCGGCCCCGGGGCCGCCGTGGATGAACACTACCGGCAAACCTTCCGGTGAACCGCTTTCGTCGACATACAGCGTGTGGGTTTCGTCGACGGCCAGATCGTGCCGGGCGTGGGGTTTGATCTGCGGGTACAAAGTCTGCATTGCGCACTCCGTAAGGGGTCGAGGTCATCCCTGGGGGGACTTCTATTATTCTGCCGTCCGGCATCATAAACCCGAATTACGTCAATGAGCATGCCCGTGCAGAGTCAGAGTTTTGCCGACAGATATCCGAACAAGGTTTCGTACAGCGCATCCACCTCGGCCACCCGCCCTCGGGCCCGCAAACAGCCATGGACCAAACCCTCGCCGACATGCAGCGTGGCAACCACGCCCGAGGCATTGAGTCGCTCGGCATACAGCACGCCGTCATCACGCAGCGGGTCGAATTGCGCCACGGCGATCAATGCCGGTGGCAGTCCGCTGAAATCCGTGGCGAGCAATGGCATGGCGTAGGCGTTCGGATGGCGGGTGCCTTGCAGGTAAAGCGCGTGATAGCAATCAACGTCACTGCTGCTGAGTAATGGCGCGTCGATGCACTCACTGCGCGACGGCAGGCGGTGATCGCCGCCCAACCCCGGATAGATCAGCACCTGCGCGCACGGCAGCGGTTCGCCGGCATCGCGCAGCGCCAGGCACAAGGCCGCCGCGAGGTTGCCACCGGCACTGTCGCCGGCCACCAGCGTACGCTCCGGGTCGATTTGAAACGGTCCGGCGCGCAGTGCTCGCCAGACCTTAAGGCAGTCATCGAACGCGGCGGGAAACGGATGCTCCGGTGCCCGGCGGTAATCGACGGCGATCACCCGTACACCGAGTGTCGATGCCACTTCGACGCAGATGAAATCGTGGGAGTCGAGGTCCCCCACCACCCAGCCGCCGCCATGCAGATAAACGATGCACGACGCACCGCTGACCGGTGGCTGATAGGAACGAACAGCAACACCGGCCAACTCGAAATCGACCACATGCAACCCGGCGGGGCGTGCCGGAGTAAACGCCCGGCACATCTCGCTGTAGGCCTGGCGCAACCCGGTAATGCTGCTGTCGGTGCTGTTGAAACTCAGGGTTTTGTCGACGAATGCTGTCATCTGTTTGGAAAGCGGGTAAGGAGCCATGAGCCTGGTGCCCGTTGATTCAGAGGGTTTGGATTGAAATGATCCCTGTGGCGAGGGAGCTTGCTCCCGTTGGGCTGCGAAGCAGCCCCATATTGCACGACTCGCTGTTTAACTGACTCACCGAGGCGCTGAGCTTGCGAGTGCTGCGCACTCGGACGGGAGCAAGCTCCCTCGCCACAAAATCACAAAGACCGGGGGGTCAGTTCTTCAGGCTGGCCTGAACCGTGGCCACGCCATCCTTGCCATCAAAGCTGCTGACACCCGCCAGCCAGCGCTGCAAGTCTTCGGGATGGTCACGCAGCCATTTTTTCGCGACATCCTGAGCCGTTTGGCGCTCCATGATCGGCACCATCAACTGACTTTCCTGGGCGGCGGTGAACGTCAGGTTTTCCAACAGCCGATTGACGTTCGGGCAGCGCTCGGCGTAATCCGGCGCGGTCACGCTGGAGACCGTCGCGGCGCCTTCATTCGGCCCGTAGACGTCTTCGCTGCCGGTCAGGTAGTCGATCTTCATGTTGATGTTCATTGGGTGCGGGGTCCAGCCGACAAACACCACGAACTCCTTGCGATTCACCGCCCGCTGCACGGCCGCCAGCATCCCGGCCTCACCGGACTCGATCAGTTTGAAGTCTTTCAGGCCAAAGTGATTGGTCTCGATCATGGTCTTGATCGTGGTGTTGGCGCCGCTGCCCGGCTCGATGCCGTAGATCTTGCCGCCGAGTTGATCCTTGAACTTCGCGATGTCGGCGAAGGTTTTCAGACCGGCCGCTGCCACATAGTCAGGGACCGCGAGCGTGGCCTGGGCATCGGCCAGGCTCGGCTTGTCCATGACCTTGACCTGATTGGCGGCCACGAAGGGTGCGATGTTTTTATCCATTGCCGGTTTCCAGTAACCGAGGAAGATGTCCAGGCGCTTGTCGCGGATGCCGGCGAAGATGATTTGCTGCACGGCGCTGGTTTGCTTGCTTTCGTAGCCCAGACCGTTGAGCAGCACATCGGCCATGCCGCTGGTGGCGATCACGTCGGTCCAGTTGACCACGCCCATGCGCACGGTTTTGCAGGAGGCATCGTCCGCGGCCATGGCGCCGGCGCTCAGCAGAGCGGTGCCGCAGAAGATTGAGAGACAGCGGGTGAACAGACCTTTGGGGCTTGTCATAGAGAGCATTCTCGTGCGGCAGCGGATTATTGTCGGGGCGGTGTCTTTGTGCACCGTGGCCAGAACATTACGCAGCAGACGAGTGGTGAAAGCGACCTGTGGCGACCGTGTTTTGCACAGTGGCGACTGTCAGCCTAACCTGTAGGAGCGAGCTTGCTCCGGGCGGCGTTCCGACGATGGTCGAGAACGGTAACGCGCCCAGTCAGACACCCCGCGACATTCTCTGGTTTTTCGCGAGCAAGCTCGCTCCTACAGAGACCGTACCAAGCCTTAATGCCCGTAGTGCTTTCCGCCCCAGGCCAACAAGCCTTGCAGCAACTGCTTGAGCACCACCCGCGTCGGTTCTGCCAGATCCGGGCGATAGCGGAACGGCTCGAATTCTTCCATGTACGTGCACTGCCCCAACTCTAGCTGCACCGCGTGGATGTTCTCGGCCGGATTGCCGTAATGGCGGGTGATGTGCCCGCCCTTGAAGCGCCCGTTCAGCACGTGGGTGTAATTGTCGTGAAGCGCGCAGATCGCTTCCAGTTGGGTCGCAAGCTGTGGATCGCAACTGGCGCCGTTGAAGGTGCCGAGGTTGAAGTCCGGCAACTTGCCGTCGAACAGGTGCGGGATGATCGAGCGGATCGAGTGCGCATCGAACAGAAGCGCATAGCCGAACTCGGCCTTCAATCGCGCCAGTTCCTGCTGCAGTGTGCTGTGGTATGGCGTCCAGATTTGCTCAAGATAGGTTGCCCGCTCTTCCTTCGAAGGCTCCAGCCCTTCACGGAACAATGGCACGCCGTCGAACAACGTGGCCGGGTACAGACCAGTGGTCGCGCCCACGTACAGCGGCTTGTCGTCGGACGGCCGGTTCAGGTCGATGACGAACCGCGAGTACTCGGCGGCCAGGGTACTGGCGCCCAGTTCGGCAGCGAAATCGTAAAGCTGCGGGATGTGCCAGTCGGTGTCCGGCAGGCTTTTCGAGTCAGGGATCAACCCGGCTTCGACCGCAGGCGTCAGGCGTACACCAGCGTGAGGCATGCTGATCAGCAGCGGTACGCGGCCTTGTTTGAAGTTCAGAACCTTATCCACAACAGATCTCCTACAGACTTGATTCGACGCCGTGGCGCACGACGCGTTTTTCCAGGTCGCCGCCCAGCCAGTAACACAGGTCGGCCGGACGATCGATTTGCCAGGCGACGAAATCCGCGACCTTGCCGGCTTCCAGCGAACCATGGGTGTCGGCCATGCCCAGCGCGGTGGCGGCGTGGATCGTCGCGCCGGCCAGGGCTTCTTCCGGGGTCATGCGGAAGCAGGTGCAAGCCATGTTCAGCATCAGGCGCAACGACAGTGCCGGCGAGGTACCGGGGTTGAGGTCGCTGGCGATGGCGATTTTCACGCCATGTTTGCGCAGGGCTTCCATTGGCGGCAATTGGGTTTCGCGCAGGAAATAAAAGGCGCCGGGCAACAGCACCGCGACCGTACCGGACTTGGCCATGGCGATGGCGTCGTCCTCGGTCATGAACTCCAGGTGATCGGCGGACAACGCGTGATAACGCGCCGCCAGGCTTGAGCCGTGCAACGACGACAATTGCTCGGCGTGCAACTTCACTGGCAAACCCAACTTCTGAGCGGTGATGAATACACGCTCAACCTGCGCAGGCGAGAACGCCAGGTATTCGCAGAATGCATCCACCGCGTCCACCAAACCTTCGGCGGCCAAGGCCGGGAGCATGTCGGCGCAGATGTGATCGATATAGTCGTCAGCGCGGTCCTTGTACTCTGGCGGCAGGGCATGAGCCGCCAGGCAGGTGCTGCGCACGCTGACCGGCAGTTCGGCGCCGAGGCGACGGGCCACGCGTAGCATCTTGCGCTCGTTGGCCAGGTCCAGGCCGTAGCCAGACTTGATTTCGATGCTGGTGACACCATCACGCATCAGGCTTTTCAGGCGCTTGGCGGCACTGGCGAACAGTTCATCTTCGCTGGCTGCGCGGGTGGCGCGCACGGTGCTGGCGATGCCGCCACCGCTGGCGGCGATTTCCGCGTAGCTGACGCCTTGCAGGCGCTGTTCGAATTCGCCGCTGCGGTTACCGCCGAACACCGTGTGAGTGTGGCAGTCGATCAGGCCCGGTGTGACCCAGGCCCCGTTCAAATCATTGACGGCCGGGTACTCGCCCGCCGGCAACTCACCGCGCGGGCCGATCCACTCAATGTGCGCTCCTGACGTCACGATGGCCGCGTCCTCGATGATCGAGTAGACGCCTTGTGCCATGGTTGCGACGTGACAGTGTTGCCAGAGAGTTTTCATCCGTGGCCTCCATTAGGTTATCGATGAGAAAAAGTAGGATCCTGCGTCACCAGGGCTGCCTGGCCCGCCGCCGGTTTCACCCACGTCAGGTAAGCCAGCACCAGCAACACGATCCAGACCACGCCGACGATCAGCGCTGCCTGGGTGTCCGGGAAATAGCCCAGCACGCCGAAGATGAACAGCATGAATGCAATCGCCGCCGCCGGCGCATAGGGCCAGAGCGGTACCGGGAATTTCAGTTGTGCAACCTGCTCGGCGCTCATGGACCGGCGCATGGCCACTTGGGTCACCAGAATCATCAGCCAGACCCACACCGTGGCAAAGGTCGCGATGGAAGCAATCAGCAGGAACACGTTTTCCGGGATCAGGTAGTTCAGCAACACGCCCAGCAACAGCGCGGCACTCATCACCACGACCGTCATCCATGGCACGCCATTGCGCGACAGACGGGCGAAGCCCTTGGGTGCATGCCCTTGCTGGGCCAGACCGAACATCATGCGGCCAGCGCCGAAGATGTCACTGTTGATCGCCGAAATCGCCGCCGTGATCACCACGATATTGAGGATGGTGGCCGCCGAGCTGATCCCCAGCTTGTCGAAAATCTGCACGAACGGGCTGCCCTGGCTGCCGATCTGCTGCCATGGAAAGATCGACATCAGCACCAGCATCGTCAGCACGTAGAACAGCAGGATCCGCAACGGTACGGCATTGATCGCCCGGGGCAGCACGTGCTGCGGGTCTTTGGCTTCACCTGCCGTTACGCCGATGATTTCAATACCGCCAAACGCAAACATCACCACCGCGAAAGAAGCAATCAGACCGCCCATGCCATTGGGCATGAAGCCGCCCTGGGTCCAGAGGTTGCTGATGTCGGTCGCTTGGCCGGGGGCCGAGCTGATGCCGAACAGCATGATGCCGAAACCACCCAGGATCATCGCGACGATGGCCGCGACCTTGAGCAGCGAGAGCCAGAACTCCATTTCACCGAAGACTTTGACGTTGCACAGGTTCAGGCCGCCGACGATGGAAACGACACCCAACACCCAGATCCAGCGGGAGACTTCCGGGAACCAGAAGCCCATGTAGATACCGAATGCAGTGACGTCGGCCATGCCGACGATGACCATTTCGAATGCGTAGGTCCAACCGAGGATGAAGCCCGCCATCGGCCCCAGGTAGGTGCTGGCGTACTGGCCGAAAGAGCCGGCCACCGGGTTGTGCACCGCCATCTCACCGAGGGCGCGCATGACCATGAACACCGCCGCGCCACCGATCAGGTAAGCGAGCAGTACCGCAGGCCCGGCCATTTGAATGGCCGAGGCGGATCCATAAAACAGCCCGGTGCCGATCGCCGACCCCAGCGCCATGAAGCGAATATGTCGGGCAGAGAGCCCGCGTTTCAAACCTTTTTCTGGCTGTTGCATTTCTCGTCCCTAATTATTGTTATTCGACGCAAAATCGAATCGCTGGCAAGCCAGCTCCTACAGGTTCAGCGTGATCCATGTGGGAGCGGGCTTGCTCGCGAAGGGGCAATTACAGGCTAGGCAGCAACTTCGCCGTCACCAGCTCGTTCAAGCAACGCGAGGCCAACAGCTCAGACGCCGCATTGATGTCCGGCGCGAAGAAGCGGTCCTTCTCATAGAAAGGCACGTCGTTACGCAGGATGGCCCGAGCCTTTTCCAGTTTCGGCGAGGTTTTCAGGCCGTTGCGCAGGTCCAGGCCCTGTACCGCCGCCAGCCATTCCACCGCGAGAATCCCACGGGTGTTTTCGGCCATTTCCCACAGACGCTTGCCAGCCGCCGGAGCCATCGATACGTGGTCTTCCTGGTTGGCGGAAGTCGGCAGGCTGTCCACCGAATGCGGATGGGACAACGCCTTGTTCTCGCTGGCCAGTGCGGCCGCGGTCACCTGGGCGATCATGAAGCCGGAGTTCACGCCACCGTTGGCCACCAGGAACGGCGGCAGTTGCGACATGTGCTTGTCCATCATCAGCGAGATACGGCGCTCGCTCAGGGAACCGATTTCAGCGATGGCCAGCGCCATGTTGTCAGCGGCCATGGCCACCGGCTCGGCGTGGAAGTTGCCACCGGAGATCACGTCACCTTCAGCGGCGAACACCAACGGGTTGTCGGAAACAGCGTTGGCTTCGATCGCCAGCACTTCGGCTGCTTGACGGAACTGGGTCAGGCAGGCGCCCATGACTTGTGGCTGGCAACGCAGGGAGTACGGGTCTTGTACCTTCTCGCAGTTTTCGTGGGAGTCGGAGACTTCGCTGCGCTCGCCCAGCAGGTCGCGATACGCGGCGGCGGCGTCGATCTGGCCTTTCTGGCCACGGGCAGCGTGGATGCGGGCGTCGAACGGCGAACGCGAGCCCAGGACCGCTTCAACGGTCAGGCCGCCCAGGGCCAAAGCGCCAGCGAACAGGTCTTCACCTTCGAACAGGCCACGCAGGGCAAACGCGGTAGACACCTGAGTGCCGTTGAGCAGCGCCAGGCCTTCTTTCGCGGCCAGGGTCAGCGGGGTCAGACCTGCGACTTTCAGCGCTTCGGTGGCTTCCATCCACTCGCCTTTGTAGCGCGCCTTGCCCTCGCCCAGCAGTACCAGCGACATGTGGGCCAGAGGCGCCAGGTCACCGGAAGCACCGACCGAACCTTTCAATGGAATGTGCGGGTAAACCTCGGCGTTGACCAGGGCGATCAGCGCGTCGATCACCACACGGCGGATGCCAGAGAAACCACGGCTCAGGCTGTTGACCTTGAGCACCATGATCAGCCGCACCAGCTCATCGCTGATCGGCTGGCCGACACCGGCGGCGTGGGACAGCACCAACGAGCGCTGCAGGTTTTCCAGGTCTTCGCTGGCGATGCGGGTCGAGGCCAGCAGGCCGAAACCGGTGTTGATGCCATAAGCGGTGCGGTTCTCGGCGAGGATCTGTTCCACGCAGGCAACGCTGGCTTCGATCTGGGCCGAGGCGCTGTGGTCGAGGGTCAGTTTCACCGGCTGCTGATAGACGTCACGCAGTTGGGCGAGGCTCAGTTGGCCGGGAATCAGGTTTAGCGAAGTCATTTTGTGCTCCTTTTGAGAGTTGTTATTAACTCACCAGACGCTCCGGAGATGTCCGTTGTCCGTCGCGTCTGCCTTTTGGGGAGCCGCGCCTTGGCACGCTGGTGTTGTTGAAATCAGTTCAGGTTAGGAAAAGCGTTGTGCAGCAAAATCGGGTCTTTCAATACCGCGGCAGCGGCGGCGATGTCCGGTGCCAACCAGCGATCCTGGTCGTAGGGGGCAACGTGCTCGCGCAGCAGACGCCAGGCAACATCGGTGCCCGCGCCGAAGCGTTGTTCTTTGAGGAACTCGAACGCCTGGGCCGCCAGCAAATACTCGATGGCGAGGATCTGCGTGCAGTTTTCCAGCGCGCGATGCAGCTTCAGCGCGGCGTTGGTGCCCAGGCTCAGGTGATCTTCCTGCAGGCCCGATGTTACGTAGTTATCCAGCACCGCCGGTTGTGCCAGTTGGCGGTTTTCCGCGCACAGCGAAGCGGCGACGTATTGCACGATCATCATCCCGGAGTTCACCCCCGGGTTGGCCACCAGGAACGCCGGCAGACCGCTGACGTGCGGGTTGATCAATCGGTCCAGGCGACGCTCGGCGATGGAGCCGATTTCCGCCATGGCAATCGCCAGCAGGTCCGCCGCCATTGCCACGGACTGGCCGTGGGGGTTGGCCTGGGACACCACGCGGTAATTGTCAGCGGTGCCCAGCACCATCGGGTTATCGGTGGTGCCGTTGAGTTCGGTTTCGATCTGCCTGGTCGCGTGTACCAATTGGTCGCGAGCGGCGCCGTGCACCTGCGGGATCGAGCGAATGCTCAGGGCATCTTGCGTGCGAATCCCTTTGCTCTGGGCAATCACTTCGCTGCCGTCGAGCAAGGCCCGCAGGTTGATCCCGACCTGTTGCATGCCCGGGTGCGGCTTCAGCGCGATGATCTCGGCATCGAACGCGTCGATCTGCCCGCGCTGGGCTTCAAAGCTCATGGCACCAATCACGTCAGCCCATTCCAGCAGGCGCGTGGCATCGGCAATCGCCAGGCAGCTCAGGCCAGTCATGCACGGCGTACCGTTGACCAGGCACAAACCGTCCTTGGCACCGAGCTTGACCGGTTGCAGGCCTGCTTCGGCCAGCGCTTGCTGCGCGGAAACGACCTCGCCGCGATAGCTGACATTACCGACACCCAGCAGCGAGATGCCGATGTGCGCCATGTGGGTCAGGTAGCCCACGGAACCCTGGGACGGCACTTGCGGGGTGATGCCACGGTTGAGCAGCGCCAGCAGTGCTTCGACGACCTGACGGTGCAAGCCGGAATTACCATGGCTGTAGTTGACGATGGCGGCGCACATGATCGAGCGGGTCTGCTCGTTGGTCAGTGGCGCGCCAACGCCGCAAGCGTGGCTGAGCAAGGTGTTGCGCGACAACTGGCTGAGTTGTTCGTCCTGCAGCGAGACGTTGCACAGCGCGCCCAGGCCGGTGTTGATGCCGTAGGCGCGTTCGCCGCTGGTGACGATGCGCTGGACGATGGCCTGCGCGTTTTCGATGCGCGCCCAGATCGGCGCCGACAGCTCAAGCTGTGCGCCATGACGAGCAACGGCGACCACGTCCTGCCAACTGACCTGCGCCTCGGTGATAACGATTTTTTCAGCCTGGGACATCTTCAACCTCTGCGTACAAACCTGAATTTTGATGCAGCTTCACCCGCCTCATCGCGAGCAAGCTCGCTCCCACAATGGATCTCCGGTGTTCACAAAATCCCTGTGGGAGCGAGCTTGCTCGCGATGGGGCCAGCACAGCCGGCACAAACCTTTTAAACCACCGCCGCCCGACGCTGCACAAAGCGGTCGACATACTCATCCGCCGGCGAATGCAGGATCTCTCTCGGCGTACCGACCTGGATCAGGCGGCCGTCCTTGAGGATTGCGATGCGGTTGCCGATGCGTACGGCCTCGTCGAGGTCGTGGGTGATGAAGACGATGGTCTTGTGCAGGGTCTTTTGCAGTTCCAGCAACTGGTCCTGCATCTCCGCGCGGATCAGCGGGTCGAGGGCACTGAACGCTTCGTCCATCAGGATGATGTCGGTGTCCGCCGCCAAGGCGCGGGCCAGGCCCACACGCTGGCGCATGCCGCCGGAGAGCTGGTGCGGGTATTTGTTTTCGTAGCCCTTGAGGCCCACGGTGTTGATCCAGTGCAGCGCACGCTCGGCGCACATGGCTTTGGTTTCGCCACGGATTTTCAGGCCGTAGGCGACGTTGTCCAGCACGCTCTTGTGCGGCAGCAGGCCGAAGCTCTGGAACACCATGCTGATCTTGCGCCGACGAAATTCGCGCAGGGCTTCCATGTCGTATTGCAGGATGTCCACGCCGTCCACCAGGATCGCGCCGCTGGTCGGGTCGATCAGGCGGTTGAAGTGGCGGACCAGGGTCGACTTGCCGGAACCCGACAGGCCCATGATCACGAAGATCTCGCCGCTGCCGATGCTCAGGGACAGGTCGTTCACGCCGACCACGCAGCCGGTTTCGGCCAGCACCTGGTCCTTGGTCTTGCCCTGGCCGACCATGGCCAGCGCGTCCTTGGCACGGTTGCCGAAAATCTTGAAGACGTTCTTGACTTCGATCTTGCTCACGGTTGCGTTGTTCATTTGCTCACCTCATGCCGTGCGCGACCGTACGCCTGTGTAATGCGGTCGATCACCACAGCCAGAATCACGATCGCCAGACCGGCTTCAAGGCCACGTCCGACGTTGAGGGTCTGAATCCCCACCAGCACGTCTTCACCCAAGCCACGGGCACCGATCATCGAGGCGATCACCACCATCGACAGGGCCATCATGGTGGTCTGGTTGATCCCGGCCATGATGCTCGGCAGGGCCAGCGGCAGTTGCACGCCGAACAGTTGCTGCCAGCGGTTGGCACCGAAGGCGTTGATCGCTTCCATCACTTCGCCGTCGACCTGGCGAATGCCCAGATCGGTCAGGCGGATCAGCGGCGGCGCGGCGTAGATCACCGTGGCGAAAATCGCCGGGACCTTGCCCAGGCCAAACAGCATCAGCACCGGGATCAGGTACACGAAGCTCGGCATGGTCTGCATGATGTCCAGCAAAGGCATCAGTATCGAACGCAGGCGGTTGCTGCGCGCCGAGAGAATGCCCAGCGGAATGCCGATCAACACCGAGATGATCGTCGCCACCATCATCAGCGCCAGGGTCTGCATCAGTTTGTCCCAGAGGCCAACCGCACCCACCAGGAACAGCAAACCAACGATGACGGCAGTGGTCACGACCTTGCGGGTCGCGTGCCAGGCCACACCGGCCACGATTGCCAGCATCAGCCACCAGGGTGCGGCGCGCAGCAGGCCTTCGAGATTGACGATGGCCCACAACAGGGTGTCGGAGATGTGCCGGAACACGTCGCCGTAGTTGGTGACCAGCGAATCGACCCAACCGTTGACCCAGTCGGCGATGGAAAAGGTAAAGCTTTCGGGAAACATAAGAGACTCTCAATCAAGGGGTTGCGATCAAGCATCCGACTGCCGTTGCCGACAGCCGGAGAAGCTCAACCTACAAGGCCGCGTCGATTTTCTTGGCTGCGTCTTCGCTCACCCATGCGTGCCAGACTTCAGGATGTTCCTTCAGGAAGATCTTGGCCAGTTTTGGTGATTCGATCCGCTCTTTGGTCATGCGCCCCAGGTTCTGGTTCAGCAGGTCGATTGGCACGTTGACCTTTTCCAGCACGGCAACCAATTCAGGCGCTTCGTCGTGGAAAGTCTTGGACAGGCCGACCTTGATATCCACGGTCTTGTTCACGCCTGGTTTCTCTTCGAGTTTCACCGCGTCGATCTGGCCCATCAGCGGCGTTGGCGACCAGTAGTAGAACAGGATCGGCTCGCCACGCTTGTAGCTCGACAGCACGGCGGCATCCAGCGCCGGGCCGGTGCCTGGGCGGAAGTTGGTGTAGGTGCTTTCCAGGCCGTAGCTCTTCAGCATTTCGCTGTTGTCCAGCTCGCAGGTCCAACCGGCCGGGCAGTTGTAGAAACGGCCCTTGGACGGCTCTTCGGCGTCCTTGAAGATCGCCGAGTATTTGCCCAGGTCAGCAATGTTTTTCAGGTCCGGAGCCTTGGCTTCCAGTTTGCGCTTGGCGTCGCCTTCGATCACGTAGCGCGGCACGTACCAGCCTTCGATCGCGCCAACAACCGGCGCGCCGACACCAACGACCTTGCCGGCCTTCTCGGCCTTGTTCCAGACTTCGCTACGGCCGACCCATTCTTCGGCAAACACTTGAATATCGTTGCTGCTCAGGGCGTTTTCCATGGTGATGGAGTTGCCTGGCAGGCTGTCAGTCTTGCAGTCGTAGCCTTTCTCCAGCACGACTTGCATCACGTCGGTCAGCAGCATGGCGCTTTCCCAGTTCAAACCGGCGAATTTCACCGGTTTGCCCGACTCGCACCAACTCGCCGCCTGAGTGGCGCCAGCGCTGGCCAGCAGGCCCATGGAAAGCAATGTGGTCAGCAGGGTCTTGTTCGATTTCATTGTTGTGACGCTCCTAATCATGAATTGGCTTACGGCAGTCAAGAGGCATCCAGCCCTGTCCACGTCCAATCAGGCCTGCGCCGCAGCGCGACCGACATTCAGCTTTTGTTCGGTGACAGCGTCCTGCTCGAAGCGGCAGGATCAAACGGTCTGGTATTGCGCAATGCCGCTGCGTGGCCAGTGAGAGCGAGCAGGCTCGCTCTCACATAAAAGCAGCTCCCACAAATCAGGCGTTACTTGCCGGTAATCATCGGCAGGTTCAACCCTTGTTCCTTGGCGCAGTCGATGGCGATCTGGTAACCGGCATCGGCGTGACGCATGACGCCAGTGGCTGGGTCGTTGTGCAGCACGCGAGCGATACGCTCGGCCGCTTCGTCAGTACCGTCGCAGACAATCACCATGCCCGAGTGCTGGGAGAAGCCCATGCCAACGCCGCCGCCGTGGTGTAGGGACACCCAGGTCGCGCCGCTCGCGGTGTTCAGCAGGGCGTTGAGCAGTGGCCAGTCGGAGACAGCATCGGAACCGTCCTGCATCGATTCGGTTTCGCGGTTCGGGCTCGATACCGAACCGGAGTCCAGGTGGTCGCGACCGATCACGATTGGCGCGGACAACTCGCCGCTGCGTACCATTTCGTTGAACGCCAGGCCCAGCTTGGCGCGCAGACCCAGGCCAACCCAGCAGATACGTGCCGGCAGACCCTGGAAGCTGATGCGCTCGCGGGCCATGTCCAGCCAGTTGTGCAGGTGGGCGTCGTCCGGGATCAGCTCTTTAACCTTGGCGTCGGTCTTGTAGATGTCTTCAGCGTTGCCCGACAGTGCAGCCCAACGGAACGGGCCGATGCCACGGCAGAACAGCGGACGGATGTAGGCCGGTACGAAGCCCGGGAAGTCGAATGCGTTTTCCACGCCTTCTTCTTGCGCCATCTGACGGATGTTGTTGCCGTAGTCGAAGGTCGGTACGCCCATTTTCTGGAAGTCGAGCATCGCTTTGACGTGCACGGCCATCGATTGCTTGGCAGCCTTGATCACAGCGGCAGGTTCAGTCTTGGCGCGAGCGCGGTACTGGTCCCAGGTCCAGCCGGCCGGCAGGTAGCCGTTGAGCGGGTCGTGGGCGCTGGTCTGGTCGGTGACCATGTCCGGGCGCACGCCGCGCTTGACCAGTTCCGGTAGGATTTCAGCGGCGTTGCCCAGCAGCGCGATGGAAATCGCCTTGCCTTCAGCGGTGTATTTGGCGATGCGGGCCAGAGCGTCGTCGAGGTCGGTAGCTTGCTCATCGACATAGCGGCTTTTCAGACGGAAATCGATGCTGACCTGTTGGCATTCGATGTTCAGCGAGCAGGCGCCGGCCAGGGTCGCGGCCAGAGGCTGAGCGCCGCCCATGCCACCGAGGCCTGCAGTCAGGACCCAACGACCTTTCAGGTCATCGTTGTAGTGCTGGCGACCGGCTTCGACGAAGGTTTCGTAGGTGCCCTGGACGATGCCCTGGCTGCCGATGTAGATCCAGCTGCCGGCGGTCATCTGGCCGTACATGGCCAGGCCTTTGGCGTCCAGTTCGTTGAAGTGTTCCCAGCTCGCCCAGTGTGGCACCAGGTTGGAGTTGGCGATCAGCACGCGCGGGGCGTTGCTGTGGGTCTTGAACACGCCGACCGGCTTGCCGGATTGCACCAGCAGGGTCTCGTCGTCGTTCAGGTTGGTCAGGCTTTCGACAATCTTGTCGTAGCATTCCCAGTTACGTGCAGCGCGACCGATACCACCGTAAACCACCAGTTCCTTTGGGTTCTCGGCGACTTCCGGGTCGAGGTTGTTCATCAGCATACGCAGCGGCGCTTCGGTCAGCCAGCTCTTGGCGGTCAGCTTGTTACCGCGTGCGGCACGGATTTCAACGTCACGAAACTTAGTAGGTTTAATGTCAGTCACGAAAAAGACTCCTCAGCAATCAATCCAAACCAACCCAGGCAGTGGGCGAGCAAGCCAATGGGCATCAATGCACACCGGCGAATCAGTGGACGATGGTTGAGTCCTCGTGACTCATACGCATACGTCTTTACTTGTACATACAAGCATATGCAATCAAGCGGCCAACTTGTTGGATGGGCATTCAAGAAAAAATCTGAAATGGCTGGAGAGCGCCTGGAACAAGGGTTCTGGCGAAGATGAAAAATTTTCGGGGGGACTTTTGTGGCGAGGGGGTTTTGTTACTTGAGCGTGGTTTTGCGCCACGCTGGGGCGTTCGGTAACAACGTGGTGCGCACAGGGAAACGCTGGTCACGGCGACCTTGAAACGCTCGGACTCAACGACTAAGCGAAAAAACCGGCCTAGGTGCATATATCGAGCCGATCTTCGGCGGCACATTGAGTGGACGCTGCATTCCAACAGGCAGTTTCAGAAGCGTCCTACTTACTTTGGGTGATCCAGGCGATATCGTTCGAACAAATGGCTGTTTTTTTTACTTAATCGCCGTGGTTTACGTACGGCCCAGAACTGTCGAAATCGACTGATCACCTGGTCAAAAATGGATTCAATACTTCACCCGGAGGGACTCAGATTGAGAGCATTAGCCTGTCTTGGAGACAAAACCAAATACGGTGAGATCATAACGGCCTCGACAACATGGTTTGAAGGCGACAAAGCGATAGCTCAATCGGGCGACCTCGCTCAATGTCGCAAGTGCCAAGGAGCGTTTCCAATTTTTGGGACAGTTTTCGATTGGTGTGAACAACAGCCCTTTGTTGCTACGGGTGACCGAGTGCTCTGTGGATGTCCTGACCATGTGGTTTATGGCTCAACCACTCAATACACCGCTACTGCAGTTAGCTCGATGCCTGCCACAGACCAGACTCCGAGCCTCAGCGAAGCCACCTCAAGCTCGACCGGTTTCGCTAAATCTTTTGTCGTCACTGATAGCCACACCGGGCAGCCACTCGCCAGTCGGGCATACATTGCCCTGGTGGATGGGCATCGAAAGGTAGGGCTGACTGACGCCAATGGCGTCGCGATCGTCGAAGCACCGACAGCGGACTCCGAGATCGAGCTTCACGTGATTTTCCAAGCGCCTGCTCGTGATCTGGCTGAGTTTTCGGAGGCAATCGTATGAGCGGAACAACCTTCACGACAACAGCCAAGGCACAGGAAGTGAAGCCCGGCCAGCCGGTAACCGCTGTCTCTATCACCGTAAACGACCGCGCCGCTACACGCGAGGCAATCATTAAAAAGGTGCGATCAATGGACGCTATATTCGTCGAGCGATCATCTTGGGGGGCTGTGAAAGGAAAACCAGACATGGTCATGGATTGGGACTACACCATGATTGCCCTGCACCATGCCGGACGAAGCCATAGCTGCGCTCCCGGTGCAGAAAAGATGCAGGAGGTTCAAAAAAGCCATCTGAGTCAGAAGTATGACGATATCGGCTATCACTACGGGATCGATTGCACCGGACAGATTTTCGAAGGTCGCGACATTCGACTCCAGGGTTCAAGCGTTTTGAAGTTCAACACTGGGTTGATCGGTATTGTACTACTGGAAAATTTGACAACACCGGACGAGGGGGGTGACTGGGTCGCCAAGGGGCGCGTCGCCCTCGACAGCATCGGCTACAGCACCACAAGCGTAATTCCGGCAGCTCAAATTGTCGCGCTGATGCACTTGATCAAATCACTGAAAAGCGTTTTCGTTATCAAGCATTTTGGTGGTCACAGGGAATACCCAGGGCAGGCTTCCGAAGGAAAAATCTGCCCCGGTAATATTGGGATGGAGTTGGTGAGAAACCTTAGAGCCAAGACCCAACTATTGCCTCCACCGGCGCCGCAAGAATGAAAAAATTATTGACTGCGGCAGTGCTGGTTGTGCTGGCTGTGCTTTACATCGGCTACTACGAAGCCCTTGAAGATGGCGATATTGAGACCGTTTTGTTCATCAAGAAATACCCGACATTTCAGATAAAGTTTTACAACATTCACGCTAATGATGGTGAGTATCGCAAAGTGGACAAACTAAGCAACGAGTTACGACAGGACATAATTGATTATTGCAAATACAGATTGGGCATTGAAACAGAGGTAAAAACGCAATCCGATGTGGAGACATGCGCAAAAATGTAGCAAAGTTTTCGCCCAAGGGTGGTTTTGCTTGATACGGCTCGCACCGATGAGTTAGGCGACAAGGTGCTCTCCAGGGGGAGTCAAGCAAATGCAGGGCGTTCAAGCCGACCACATGGGTACTACGGCAACAACACATCAAACGTGATAACCGGCACACAAATCGATGCTCTGCTGCACCTAGTGGAAGCCTTGAAAAGTGTTTTTGTCATCGAGCGATTTGGCGGGCACCGAGAGTTTCCAGGTCAGGACAACGATGGAAAAATTTGTCCTGGAAATATCGGTATGAAACTGGTGAGAAATATTCGTACTCAAACGCAGATACTGCCACCCCCTCGGGCCGTCGCAGAATGAAGTACTTCATATTAGCGGGTGTGCTTGCCTTGCTGGCGATTCTAAAAGTTGGCTATTACGAGGAACACTCCGAGCATGAAATATATACCATTTTCTTTGTAAAAAAGACGCCTACATTAAGAGTAAAGTTTTTCAACATTCATGCCAATGACGGAGACTATCGGCGAATAGAAACATTGAGCGATGAGCGACGGCAGAAGATCAAGGACTACTGCAAGTACCGATTGGGTATAGAAACAGAGGTGAAAACACAGGCCGACATTGTGATGTGCGCCAATTAGTAGGTGCGTTATTCGAGGTCAAATAAAAAAGCCCTTTAGGGTTTTTTTCTAAGCAGTGAGGCTAACAGGCTAAACGACAAGGCGCTCGCATCAGTCTTGCCGATCTGAGCCAGATCGTCTGCTCCCAGTCAATGTAAGCCGTAAGTTACATTGACTGGGAGCAGACCGTTTCGGTTGCAAGCTGCGACACGTCGGAGCTGCCGAAGATTTCATGTAAGTCAACGTTCAGTCAGTTCAATCACACAGCATGGCCCGCTGACGGAGATTTCGAGAAGGCTGGTGTTACCGTCCAGTTGCAGGCAATCATGGCGACCCAATTGCTGGGCACTGTTACCGACCTTCACCTCCAGCGCATCGCTGACACTGAACACCAGCACGGTCCCTGCCTCGCTAAAAAACCGCTGTTCGCCCCCGAGCCACTGCAACCGCGCGCTGCAACGCCTCGGCGCGTAGATCAGGTTGAAATCGCGGATCGGCCCACCCAGCAAGGTGCAGGACACCTGGCTCTCGCCGCTGAAGGCAAATGGATCGATGGGTAACAGCGGCCGCGTCACCTGCCCGTCAACCGTCAAGGTCATGCCATCACCCTGCAGCACGGTGATCACCCGCTCGTAACCGGCGAAGGTGGAAAAACCACCCGATTCGCCAATGTCGGCAATCGACAGGCGCCAGCCAAAGCCATCCAGGCCGGTGCCGGCATCACGGGTGATTTCTTCGGTGCTGCCGCCGCCGTTTTTCCATGGCATGCGTGGGTAGTCTTTGGCGCGTAAAACCTTTGCGTTACTCATTTATGGAACCGACCTTCCAGACGATGACGGGAACCTGGGTGGATCAAGCGAGCAGCAGTCACTGGCTGACGACCGGACCAGGTGCGGCGACGGATCAGCAGGCACGGCTCGCCTTTTTCAATCTGTAACAATTTACATTCGGACGACTCGGCCAGGATCGCCTCGACCACGTGCTCGCCTTCGGTCAGCGGCGCGACCTGGTTCAGGTAGGCGTATGGCGTTTGCAGGGTGAAGTCCTGTTTGAGGTAGTCCGGCGCCACCAGCGCATTGACGAAACGGTCTTCGATTTGCACCGGAATATCGTTTTCGAAATGCACGATCAGCGAGTGGAACACCTTCTGCCCTTCGCGCATGTCCAAGGCCAGGGCGCGCTCGGAGCCGGCGGCCTCTTCTTCGAGGGTGATGACCTTGCAGGTGTGCCGATGGCCGCGAGAGGCGATTTCATCGGCGATGTTGTGGACTTCGAACAAGGCGGACTGGCTTTTCGGCTCGGCGACGAACGTGCCGACGCCTTGCATGCGCACCAGCAGGCCATCGGCAGTCATCTCGCGCAGGGCGCGGTTGATGGTCATGCGGCTGAAGCCCAACTGGCTGACCAGTTCGCTTTCCGACGGAACGCGGTAGTGCGGCGGCCAGTTTCCACTGTCGATTTGCTGGGTGATCATTTGTTTGACGCGGGCGTACAAGGGCGCCGGACTGTCGCCCATGTTCGCGGCCAACGGAGAGACTGGAGGCGGAGTCGGCACGGTTAATCCTTGGTCATTTAGTTGATGTGCGTGGCCCGTGTGGTCAGTTCTGTCAGTCAATTTCGGCGCCAGAAATCCAGATCCTGCGTTGCTGTTCCTCGCCATAGCGGGCTATGACTCGTCACAGCGCCTTGGTTCTGAATTTCTGGCATCCGAACTTGATCTGACGAACTAACCGTACGGGCCACTAGCTTGCCGGAGTTTACCGGGCAGGCAAACGTCTGTATATGTATATACAAATAACACACGATGGGGTGCTGAACCATGTCCGCCTTCTTTGCCGAACGCGCGCTGCTGCCTAGTGGATGGGCCAACAATGTACGTCTTGAGGTCAACGCCAACGGCGTATTGACCCATATTCAGGCCGATTCCAACGCTGATGGCGCCGAACGGTTAAGCGGTCCGCTGCTGCCTGGCATGCCGAACCTGCACTCCCACGCCTTCCAGCGGGCCATGGCCGGGCTGGCGGAAGTGGCGGGCAATCCGAACGACAGTTTCTGGACCTGGCGCGACCTGATGTATCGCCTCGTCGGAAAAATCAGCCCGGAACAACTCGGTGTCATCGCTCGTCAGCTGTACATCGAAATGCTCAAGGCCGGTTACACATCGGTGGCGGAATTTCATTACGTACACCATGACATCAACGGCCAGCCTTACGCGGACCCGGCCGAACTGGCCCTGCGTATCAGCCAGGCCGCAGGTTCCGCGGGTATCGGTCTGACCCTGCTGCCAGTGCTCTACAGCCACTCCGGTTTCGGCGGCCAGACCCCGAACGAAGGTCAGCGCCGCTTCATCAACAGCACCGAAAACTACCTCAAGTTGCAATCGCGCCTGCAACCGGCCCTGGCGCAGCAGCCGGCGCAAGCCCTGGGCCTGTGTTTCCACTCGCTGCGAGCGGTCACGCCGCAACAGATCAGCGCAGTGCTGGCGGCCAGCGACAAGCAATGCCCGGTGCACATCCACATCGCCGAACAGCAAAAAGAAGTCGACGACTGCCTGACCTGGAGCGGTCGTCGTCCGCTGCAATGGCTGTACGAAAACATCGACGTCGATCAGCGCTGGTGCCTGGTCCACGCGACCCACGCCAACCCGGAAGAGGTCACGTCGATGGCCAGGAGCCGCGCCATCGCCGGTCTGTGCCTGACCACCGAAGCCAACCTGGGCGACGGGATTTTCCCGGCGGTTGATTTCCTCGCCCAGGGCGGCCGCATGGGTATTGGTTCCGACAGCCATGTGTCGTTGAGCGTGGTGGAAGAATTGCGCTGGCTGGAATACGGCCAGCGTCTGCGCGATCAGCGGCGTAATCGTTTGTATGGCGCGGATCAGCCAATGGTCGGCCGCACGCTGTTTGATGCCGCGCTGGATGGCGGTGCCCAGGCGCTGGGCCAGCCGATTGGTGCCCTGGAAGTCGGCAAGCGTGCCGACTGGCTGGTGCTCGATGGCAACGACCCGTACCTGGCAACGGCCAGCGGCGACGGGATTCTCAACCGCTGGTTGTTTGCCGGTGGCGATCGCCAAGTGCGGGATGTGCTGGTGAATGGTCAGTGGGTGGTGCGTGACGGGCGGCATGCTGACGAGGAAGAAAGCAGCCGCGCCTTCACTCAGGTACTGCGCGATCTTCTGAACTAATGCAAAAAACCCTGTAGGAGCGAGCCTGCTCGCGATGGTGTGTCAGTCAACATCGTTGTGCCTGATACTCCATCGCGAGTAGGCTCGCTCACACAGGGTCATGCGTTGTTAGTTCGACGTCTCGGCCATCTGCTGTTCCGACGCCCGCCAGATCAGCCGCGTGGTGTCGTAACCCTGCTGACGCGCCTTGCTCAGCAGCTCCTCACGCACCACACCGTTCACGGTCGGTGTGCGCGACAACAGCCACAAATACTTCCGGCTCGGGTCACCGACAATGGCGGTCTTGTAGTCATCGCTGACGTACAGCACCCAGTATTCGCCCTTCGCCGTACCCGGGATCAGCCTGGAGAACCAGGTATCGAACTCGACCCACAGCTTGTCGTTCTTGCCGGGCACCTGTGGATAAGCCGTGCCCTTGACCTCTTCCCATTGCCACTGCGCCGTCAGGCAGCGGTTCAACACCGCGACATTGCCATCAGGCTTGAGCGTGTAATGGGCTTCGGACTGCGCGCAGTCGCGCTGGAAGTACATCGGCATGCGAGCCAGCTCGTACCAGGTGCCCTGGTAGCGCTTGAGGTTGACGCTTTTGACAGTGTTGGGGGCCAATGGGTCCTGGCCAGACGTGGCACAGCCGGCCAACACCAGGCCGGCAAAAAGGATGATCAGTAACCGCTTCATTATTTTTCTCCCGCGGGCAAACGCCCCGGTTTACTTCAGGCCTTGGCCGGAAAACATCAGCACTTTGTCACCGGCGAACTGCACGCTGATAAAGCTGTTCTTGTCGCCCCAGGTGCAACTGGACATACCGAGCGCGCCTGAACAATCGGCGGGTTTGCCCAACAGGGTCTCCACATCGGCCTTGGCCATGCCGGCCGAGAGTTTAGAGTAGTTTTCCTGATTGACCTTGCTGCAGGCAGCGAGCAATACGCAGAACGAAAGCAGGGCGATGGAACGCAACGACATGGTGAAACTCCGGGGCGTAGGGGATTGGCATGGCAGCCAAGCTGAAGCTTAGAAGAGAAAACCCCTGTCAGGTTCCCTGCCCGGTAGGCTATTTATCGGGCCACTCGTCTACCTTTTGCCGAAAATCAGCCATTTTCCTTGTTCATCGAGCATTTCGTCGTTTTTCAGAAAATCCGCCTCATCTTTGGCGCCGTTCAGTCGACATAAATGCAACGCAAAGCCACGTCGGTGGCATTTGCTCCCCCATTTTGTAGAACAGCCCCTCTGCGGTAGCTCATCCATGACCAGAAACATGAAGTTCAGCCACAAGATATTGCTGGCTGCCGCCCTCGTGGTGGCTGTCGCATTCGCTTGTTTCATCCTGTTCAACGACTATCGACAGCGCGAAACCTTGCACAACAGTACCGAAGCCTCGATGCAGGAGCTCGGCAGCCTGACCACCAGCAACATCCAGACCTGGCTGGAAAGCCGCATGCAATTGCTGCAGTCGATGGCCCAACAGGTCACCGCCGATGGCAATGCTCCCGCCAGCCTGAAACGGATCATCGACCTGCCCGCCTACACCAGCAACTTCCAGCTGAGCTACTTCGGTGGTGCCGACGGCGTGATGTTCTCGGTCCCGGCGGGCAACCGCGCGGCGGACTACGACCCACGCGCCCGTGGCTGGTACAAGGCGGCCAACAGCGCGCAACAGACCATCGTCACCGAACCGTACATCGCCGCCTCCTCCGGCAAACTGGTGATCACCGTAGCCACCCCGGTGCAGCTCCAGGGCCAGATGATCGGTGTCGCCGGCGCCGACATTGACCTGTCCAGCGTCAGTGCGATCATCAATTCGCTGAACTTCGGCGGTCACGGCCATGCGTTCATCGTCGGTGCCGACGGCAAGATCCTGATTCATCCGGACAGCAAGCTGGTACTCAAGAACCTGACCGAGGCCTACCCCAACGGTGCGCCGAAAGTCAGCCCGGGCATGAAAGAAGTCGAAATCGACGGCAAGCGCCAGTTCATCTCCTTCACCCACGTCAACGGCGTGCCGTCGGCGGACTGGTACGTGGCGCTGGTGCTCGACCAGGACACCGCGTTCTCGATGCTCAGCGAATTCCGCACCTCGGCGATCATCGCCATGGTGATTGCCGTGGTGATCATCATCGTCCTGCTGGGCATGCTGATCAGCCTGTTGATGCAGCCGCTGCTGACCATGGGTCGCGCCATGCACGACATCGCCGAAGGCGAAGGTGACCTGACCAAACGCCTGACCATTCACGGCCACGACGAATTCGGCGCGCTGGGGCTGTCGTTCAACCGCTTCGTCGAGCGCATTCACACCTCGATCATCGAAGTGTCCTCGGCCACCGGCCAGGTCAACGAGGTGGCGCTGCGTGTGGTGGCCGCCTCGAACTCGTCGATGTTCAACTCCGACCAGCAAGCCTCGCGCACCAGCAGCGTGGCGGCGGCGATCAACCAGCTCGGCGCCGCCGCCCAGGAAATCGCCCAGAACGCCGCCCTCGCCTCGCAACATTCCAGTGATGCCCGCAGCCTGGCCGAAGACGGCCAACAGGTGGTGGATAAAACCATCGCGGCGATGCAGCAGCTGTCGGCCAAGATCAGCGATTCGTGCGGCAACATCGAAACCCTCAACAGCAACACGGTCAACATCGGGCAGATTCTGGAAGTGATCACCAGCATCTCCCAGCAAACCAACCTGCTGGCCCTGAACGCTGCGATCGAAGCGGCCCGCGCTGGCGAGGCCGGCCGTGGTTTTGCCGTGGTGGCCGATGAGGTGCGCAACCTCGCTCACCGCACCCAGGACTCGGCGCAGCAAGTGCAGACGATGATCGAAGAGCTGCAAGTCGGCGCCCGGGCAGCGGTGGGCATCATGACCGACAGCCAGCGGCAGAGCGAAAGCAGCGTCGGTATCGCCAACCAGGCGGGCGAACGCCTGGGCAGCGTGACCCAGCGCATCGGTGAGATCGATGGCATGAACCAGTCGGTCGCCACCGCCACTGAAGAGCAAACGGCGGTGGTGGAGTCGATCAACGTCGACATCACCGAGATCAACACGCTGAACCAGGAAGGTGTGGAGAACCTGCAGTCGACCTTGCGTGCGTGTGCCGATCTTGAGCAGCAAGCGGCGCGGTTGAAGCAGTTGGTGGGTAGTTTCAGGATCTAAGGCGCGCTCACCGGCCCCATCGCGAGCAGGCTCGCGATGGCGGTATCAGCTACAACGAATTAGAACCGAGAGCCCGGCTTCGTCAGAAACTCGAGTTCCTCAGCCGTAGACTCCCTTCCCAACACCGCATTGCGATGCGGAAACCGCCCAAACTGCGCAATCACCCTCTGATGCCGCTCGGCATAGTCCAGGTAATCGCTGAACAGCGCCCGATCAGTCTCCGGCTGCTGCGCCACCAGTTCGATATAGCGCGAGACGCCTTCGTTCTGCACCGCGAGGTTCTCGCTGTGCTCGAACACAAGGTAGATGAACACCCGCTGAATCGGCTGCAACTGCCGATCGAAATCCGCAGCAATGCCCTGGGCCACCAGCTTTTGCGCACGAAGATCGCCTGCAAAGGCTTTGGGGGTATCGCGAAAGATCATTCGCGGGATTTGATCGAGCAACAGCACCAGGGCCAGCCAACCTTCGGGACGTTGCATCCACTCGGTCAATCCGCCGGCCAGTGCCTGCTCGGCCTGGTCCCCGAAACGCTCGCGCGCTTCGAGGTCCTGGCTGTCGCGCTTGCCAAACCATAACTTGCCCTTCTGCGCCGCCACTTCCCTCGCTGACCCGGAACTCCCGAACCACCAATCAAGCAACGACTGCCAGGGCGCGGTCATGGTTTATTCCTTGTGGTAAGCCGTGACGCGGGCAACTTCTTCTTTCGAGCCGAGGAACACCGCAACACGCTGGTGCAGGCCTTCCGGCTGGATGTCGAGGATGCGCTGGTGGCCGTTGGTGGACGCGCCGCCCGCTTGCTCCACCAGGAACGACATCGGGTTGGCTTCGTACATCAGGCGCAGTTTGCCCGGCTTCGACGGCTCGCGGCTGTCGCGTGGGTACATGAACAGACCGCCGCGGGTCAGGATGCGGTGCACGTCTGCCACCATCGCGGCGACCCAGCGCATGTTGTAGTTCTTTTTCAGCGGGCCTTCATCGCCTGCCAGCAATTCGCCGACGTAGCGCTGTACCGGTGCTTCCCAGTGACGCTGGTTGGACGCGTTGATGGCGAATTCCTGGGTGGCTTCAGGAATGGTGATGTTTTCGTGGGTCAGGACGAAGCTGCCCATTTCACGGTCAAGGGTGAAGCCTTTCACGCCGTCGCCCAGGGTCAGGATCAGCATGGTCTGCGGACCGTAGATCGCATAACCGGCGGCCACTTGCTGGGTACCTGGCTGCAGGAAAGCCTTTTCATTCAAGGGCTCGTTCTGGCTCAGGTATTCGTTCGGGCAACGCAGTACCGAGAAGATGGTACCGACCGGGGCATTGATGTCGATGTTCGACGAACCGTCCAGCGGGTCGAATACCAGCAGGTACGCGCCTTTCGGGTATTTGCCCGGGATCTGGTAGGCGTTGTCCATTTCTTCGGACGCCATGCCGGCCAGGTGACCGCCCCATTCATTGGCTTCGAGCAGGATTTCGTTGGAGATCACGTCGAGCTTCTTCTGTACTTCGCCCTGGACGTTTTCAGTGCCCATGCTGCCCAGAACGCCACCCAGGGCGCCTTTGGACACGGCGTGGTTGATCTCCTTGCAGGCACGCGCCACCACTTCGATCAGGAAGCGCAGATCGGCAGGAGTGTTGTTGCTGCGGGTCTGCTCAATCAAATAGCGACTCAAGGTAACGCGGGACATGGAAGGCTCCGGTGGAATGGGGGGGCTAAAAACCCGCGCAGTTTAACGCGAGTCGGGGCGCATTTCCTCCTATCAGACGTGATCGGCTGAAGAGAGTTCATGCGCGGGGATGAGCGTAGTTGGAAATGGGCTCGATGTGAGCCTGGGAACTGCGGTCATTTCGGCATTTTCAGTGACTGGGCGAACGCTTTCGAGCAGGCTCGCACACAGGGGTACGAATTCCAACTGTGGGAGCGAGCCTGCTCGCGATTGGGTGCGCAGCACCCACTATCAGGATTTGGCTGGCGGCTTGCGCAGCAAACTGAACGCCATCGCCGCCAGGAACAAGACACTGAGCAACAGCACTGCCCACAAGCCGAACTTCTTCCACTGGGTGTCCGTCGTAGCCAGCGTTTTCTCAGTCGATGCTTTCGAAACCACCGCCCCGACATCCACCATGGCCCGGCCCAAGGTCGCAAGCTTCGCCGGGCTGTAATCCGGAATCAGCGTCGACAGCGGCAAGTTCGCCGCCTTCGCCGTCGCATTGCCCACGACCAGCGTGTAAGGCCCCGGCCCGCGCGCCAGGAACACCAGTTGCGTAGCGCGCACGGCAAACTTCAGCGTCGGCGCCTGATCACCCAGGCCGCCGCCGCGTTCGTCCACGGTCAGCTTCAATTGCTGGACGATTTGCCCTGACAGCTGCAATTGGTTTTGCACCACGTCCTGACCGTTCTGGGTCAGGCGATAGAGCAAACCGCTGCCCAACGACTGCCATGGCAGGCTGCTGTCGCGCCGGCCGGCCAGGCTCACTGGCGCCAGGCTGTTGGGCTGGCTCAACTCGACCTGCACCCGTTCGACATTCAGCCCCATCGGCAACTGCCAGGTGTATTCACCCGCCTTCACGCTGCTGCCGGCCAACCCCTGGGACCAGACCAACGGCAGCGGCAGGCTGCGGGTACTGGCGCTCTGCAGTTGCGCCGAAGTCAGTGTCGGTGCCGAATGCGGGGTGATCCACAGTAACCGCAAGTAGCGCGCCGACTGGCCCGGCAGGTTGACTTCATGCTGTTCGACCCGTTCGTCGGAAAAAATCAGGCGCGCCACCTGCCCTTCGCCCCAGGACTGCCAATGCTGCAAATCATCGCTGGCTTCGACGGTGAAACGCTGGAAGCCGTCGCGCTCGCTGGTCCAGTCGAGAATCAACTGCTGCAACGGCGCCTTGATCGCGGAAGCGTCGAGCAACCAGCCGCGCAACTCCTCCTCACCCGCTTCCAGCTGACTGGAGGGCTGCACTTCGACCAAAGTGCCGTTGGCGCTCGATTGCACCCGCACGCTCGGCGCGGTTTCAGTGGCGTCCACCGAGTTGTACAGCGCAAACCATTTCACCTCGGTCAAGGTGCGCGTTTCATTGCTCTGCGCCGACTCCCGGGCCAAGGCATAAGCCTGAACATCGCCCACGGCGTTGAACACCCGCAGATCGCTCAGGTCAGCCTGGCGTGCATTCAGTTGTACGTTCAGGGGCAGTTCAAGGCGATACCAGGGACCTTCGCCCGTTACCGACAAAGGCACTTGGGTGGTGAAGTCCGGTGGTTTTTCCTGAGCAACCACCGACAACACCACACCCATGGCAACAGCACCCAGCCAACCCAGGTTCAGCTTCTGACTCAAGACGACACTCCTTCGGATTCCGGGACCGGTTTCTCGATATCCGGCTCAGCTTCGGCGCGCTTGGGCGGCAGCGGGGCGAAATAGCCCACCACCAGCAGCAACACGCCGACTCCGATAAACGACACGATCCGCGCCAGCCCGCCGCGATTACTCAATTCGACAAAGAACAGCTTGGTCACGACCACGCCGATCAAGGCAGCGCCGATCAACCAGACTTCGCGGCGACGACGCAAATGGCCGCCGATCATCAGGCTCAGGGCCATCAAGGTCCAGACGATGGACAGCCCGGCTTGCACCTGCATCGACGCCAGCAACAGATCCAGCTCGAACGGCACTTCGCTCCAATGGTGCGCCGTACGCATTACCAATGCAGTAAAGAACACGAACAGCGAGGCACCTGCGACCCCTTGCGTGGCGATGGCAGCGTAATCCTCGCGGACCGCCAGTTGTGTCATGGCACTGCGGGACCAGACATAGACGCCGAACAGCGCAAACAACAGGCCCAGCTCCAGCGGGTTGATCAATGGCACGTAAGGCAGTGGCTCGGCGTTGCCGTCACTGGCGACATTTGCCAGCCAGAACCAGCCGAGCATCAACAACGCCAGCGGCGCGGCGGCGTATACGCGGTATTCGCGCGGATACGCCGACACCGGCCAAGGCCACGCGCGAGGTGCCGCCATCAACACCAGATAAACACCTGGCAGAATCGCCCAACCCAACCAGCGCCAGGCGTTGTATTGCTCGGACAACACCAGCAAGGCGTAACGCAGCTCCAGGGCCAACACGCCAATCAACAGCCAGCAGCCGAGCACATGGGCGACGCTCGTCACGCGCGCCGACAGCATGGGCGCCAGGCGTCGCAGGGACATGAAATGCACTACGAACACGGCAGCCCACGCCAGCCAGCCGACATTGGCCGCCGGGTGATAACGCGAGTGCCAGGCCGCCAGCAGCACCAACGCTGCTGTGGGAATCAACGCCGTGCAGAGCACACCCAGTGACGGCCATTTCAGGCGCAGCGCCAACACCGCGCACAGAGCAACACTCACGGCAGCGATGCTCAACAACAAAGTCGCCTGCGTCGGCAACGGCGCAAAATGCAGCACTTCGATGACCCAGGCCAACGCCCACCAGCCTGCGCCCCACGCCAGCAGCGCCTGGGACAATCGCAATAGGCTCAGCCCTTCGAACGTTCCGAGCGAATGACCAATCTGCAAACGCCAGGCCCCGACCATCGCCGCCAGCCCCAACACCAGTGGCGCCCAGAATCCAGCATGAGCCAAGGGATTCAGCCCTTCACTGAACAGCGGCCCCGTCGCCAGGAATAACGCGCCACCCAACAGTTGCACAGCGAGCGCGGTGAACACGAAGGTGCGCGATGGCAGGCGCAAGCCAACCAACAACGTCAGCGCCCCGGCCAAGGCCCAACAGATCACCGTACCGTGGCTGAAGAAAAACAACGGCGCCAGCAAATAGAGAAACGCCAGCCCGAGGCACGCCAGGACTGGCAGGCCTTTCAGTTCCCAAGGCCTGATCTGTTCCGGCAAGGCTTTACGCAATTGGTAGAAGCTGAACAGCAACGCGACGCCCAGTAATAGCGCGCCTAACGGCTCGCCGCCGAGCAGGCTGCTCTCGCTGTTGTGCAACTCGCTGAGAAACGCCAGCGCCGAACCCAGTTGCAGGAGCAAGGCAAACGCCCGACCCAAGGGCCTTTGCTGACGCAGACCGAGCCAGAAGATCCCCGCGCCTTCCACCGCCCATGCCGCCGTCGTCCAGCGTGCATCGAACCCCAGCGGAATCGCCAGGCTGGCGAAGATCACGCCCAAGGCCAGGCAGGTTTCCCCCAGCAACAGCGTGCGCCCGGCCATCAGCCAACGGGCGAGCCCCATGTAAATCATGCCCAGCGCCAGGGCACTGAACGCCGTAGCGAACTCCAGATGCTGCACCAGTGCGAACTGCAAGCCGAAACCCACCAGCGGCGGACCGAACAGCAGCGTGCCGTCGACGTAGTCACCCTTGCGCGCCGACCACAGCAGCAGCGAATCGCGACTGCCCTCTGCCGGTGCATCGACCATCTCCAGCAGCTTGCGTCGGGCGAACAGCAGACCAATGGCCAGGTACATCAGGAAAAACAAAATCAGAAACGGCTCGGTACTCCACAGCAGCTCCGGCGAGTAGGAGCGCAAGCCCCAGGCGAAACCGATGCCGAAGGTGCCGCTGAGCCCGATGACATTCAACAGCCGCCAGGCCTTGAACCAGGCGATAACGAAGATGCCGGTGTTGAGCAGGGCAAAGTAGCTGAACAGCGCGACGTGGCTGCCGGCGCCGGTGGAGGCCAGGATGGGTGCGGCGAAGCCACCTAGTGCGGCAGCGGCGGCCAGCCCCAGGGAGTCCTGGGTAAGGGCGAGAATGGCCGAACAGACCGTCACCGCCACCAGCAGGCCAAACGCCGCCGAGGGATCGAGCAGCGGATGTAGGCGCATCGCGGCAAACACCGTCAGGTACAACACGGCGATCCCGGCGCCCTGCAGGATCAACGCGTAACTATTTTTGCGCGCTCGCAGCCACCAACCCAGCCCGAGCAACCCCAAGGCTGCCGCCGCAACGCCCGCGTAGCGCAGCTCAATCGGCACCACCACGCCTTCGGTGGCGTAGCGCAGCAGAAAGGCCAGGCCGAGGAACAGCAGCACCACGCCGACCCGCAGCACTGTATTGCCGCCGAACAACCAGGCGCGGGCGCGGCCGATGGCGCGATCGATGAGGTTCGGGCCACGCGGGGGGACCGGTGGTTGTGCCTGGCGAACGATCGGCTCGGCCTTCCAGGCATCGGCGGGCTGTGAACGGTTGGTTTCGGTGGCCGCTGTGGCGAACAGTTCGAGTTCGGGCGGCAGCTCCCAGATCAACTCCGGGGCTGCGGCAGGTGCTTCATCGAGGATGCTTTCAGGTGAGACAAGTGGTTCGCGGGTTTCCGGCGTCTTGACCCCCGATGCTTCAAGCAGCGCCAGCCGTTGCTCGACCGCTTGCAGCGCTACCTGCGCCTGTTCCAGCAGGCGCTGCTGCTCCACTGCCTTAGACCCTAAACGTGCAATGCCAATAGCCTGGCCGATACCCAATCCGAGTAACGCGCCCAGCAGTGCATCGCTGAATGACTCGTCGAGTATCCAGCCGAGCACCAGTCCTATCAGCATGAACATCCATTGCATGGTCGATATCCCTAAGCGGCCCCATCATGAGGCAAGTCCGGGTGGTACAGCGTCTGGTTCAGTCTAGTGGCCAGACACCCGGAATCCAGTGTGAGAGCAGATTGCATCTGCACCACAAGCCTGCTCCCACAGGGGATGAAGGTGGCGCTTAGTATATCGACCAAGCCCGGCAATACGGGCGTAAAACTACTCCAGTGCCTTCCAGATTTCCGTGGCGTACTCGCGAATGGTCCGGTCCGACGAGAACCAGCCCATCCGCGCCGTGCTCAACACCGCTGAACGCCACCACTCCTTCGAATCGTGCCAATGGGCTTCGACGCGCATCTGGGCGTGCCAGTAGGAATCGAAGTCGGCGCAGACCAGGAAGCGGTCGTAGTCCACCAGCGAATCGATCAACCCGGTATAACGGGACGGATCATCCGGCGAGAACACCCCGCCGCGAATCGCTTGCAGTACATCGTTCAGACGATGGGACGCGGCAATATCCGGCACCGCGCTGAACTCATGGTTCTGCTTGCGCGCCTCCACCTGCTGCGCGCTGAGGCCGAAGATGAACATGTGCTCGGCGCCGATGCGGTCGCACATTTCCACGTTGGCCCCGTCCAGGGTGCCGATGGTCAGCGCGCCGTTCAGGCCGAATTTCATGTTACTGGTGCCGGACGCTTCGAAACCGGCGGTGGAGATCTGCTCGGACAAATCCGCCGCCGGAATGATGCTCTCCGCCAGGCTGACGTTGTAGTTGGGCAGGAACACCACTTTGAGCAAGCCGCGCACGGTTGGGTCGTTGTTCACCACCCGGGCGATGTCGTTGGTCAGTTTGATGATCAGTTTGGCCTGGTGATAACTCGCAGCCGCCTTGCCGGCGAAGATCTTCACCCGTGGCACCCAGTCGATTTCAGGTTCCGCGCGAATCGCCTGGTACAACGCCACGGTGTGCATCAGGTTGAGCAACTGGCGTTTGTATTCGTGGATTCGCTTGACCTGCACGTCGAACATCGCCGCCGGGTTGACCGCCACGCCCAACCGCTCATGAATCAGGTACGCCAGGGCTTTCTTGCTGTGCAGGCGTTGCTCGGCAAACGCCTTGCGGAATGCACTTTTCTCGGCGAACGGTTCGAGGGCGAGCAAACGCTCTTCCGGGTTATCCAGCACTTGCGGCCCGAGGGTATCGACCAGCATCGAGGTCAGCTCGGGGTTGGCCTGATACAGCCAGCGGCGGAAGGTGATGCCGTTGGTTTTGTTGTTGATCCGCTCCGGATAGAGCTTGTGCAGTTCGGAGAACACCGTTTGGCGCATCAGTTGCGTGTGCAGCCCGGACACACCGTTGATGCTGTGGGAACCGAGAAACGCCAGGTTGCCCATGCGCACCCGGCGACCGTTGTCTTCCTCGATCAGCGATACCGCGCGCAGTACATCGAAGTCGTGAATGCCTTTGGCCCGCAGGGAGTCGATGTGCTGGGCGTTGATCAGGTAAATGATCTGCATGTGCCGTGGCAGCATGCGCTCCATCAAGCCGACCGGCCAGGTTTCCAGCGCTTCGGGCAGCAACGTGTGGTTGGTGTAAGACAGCGTATCGACAGTAACTTGCCACGCCGCGTCCCATGCCACGTCGTACACATCAACCAGTTGCCGCATCAGTTCAGCCACGGCAATCGAGGGGTGAGTGTCGTTGAGCTGGATAGAGGCGTGATCGCCCAGGGTCAGCACCGAGGTGTGCATGTTGCGATGGCGGCGCAGCAGATCCTGCAACGAGGCGGCGACGAAGAAATACTCCTGGCGCAGGCGCAATTCCTGGCCGGCCTCGGTGCTGTCCGCCGGGTACAGCACCCGAGAGATACTTTCGGCCCTAGCCACTTCGGCGACGGCGCCCAGGTGGTCGCCGGCGTTGAAACGCTCCAGATGCAGATCTTCCATGGCCCGTGCGCGCCACAAACGCAGCGTGTTGACGCTTGCCCCGCGCCAACCGACCACCGGCGTGTCATACGCAATGGCCCGTACGGTTTCCACCGGGTGCCAGACTTGCCTGGACTTGCCGTTTTCATCGGTCACGGTCTCGACACTGCCGCCGAAACCGATCGGGTAAACCACCTCTGGGCGCTCGAACTCCCACGGGTTGCCGAAATCCAGCCAGTGTTCGGTCTGTTCCTGTTGCCAGCCGTCGACGATGGCCTGGCGGAACAAGCCATGTTCGTAACGAATACCGTAGCCATGACCGGCGATGCCGAGGGTCGACATGCTTTCCAGAAAACACGCCGCCAGGCGCCCGAGGCCACCGTTGCCCAAGGCCGCATCGGGCTCCAGCAAGCGAATGCGCTCAAGGTCGACGCCGAGTTCGGTCAGGGCTTCGCGGGCCACGTCGAGCAGGCCGAGGTTGCTCAGGCTGTCGAAGAGCAGCCGGCCGATGAGAAATTCCAGGGAGAGGTAATAAACGCGCTTCTGACCTTTGCGGTAGATCTGCCGCGTGTGGTCCATCCAGTGCTCGACCATGTGATCCCGCGCGGCCAGGGCAATGGCTTCGAACCAGTCGTGGTCGAAGGCGTGATCCGGGTCTTTACCCACTGCATAAGTGAGTTTGGTCAAGACGGCGTCGCGGAATGCGGCCACCTCTGCTTCGCGAACAAGTGGTTCTTGAGTCATCGATAGGACCTCGAGCGAGCTTGGAATTGTCTGAGCCTAGACGGTCTGACAGGCGGTAGAGGCTCTGGTTCGGCAGTTTTTCCTTTGAATACGAGCTGGATCGACATTGCGTTGTCATGTGCCTGAATCAATGCAGGGCTCGTGCCGATTTTCCGGCTATTTGCAGCGCCTGCGAAAAAATCTGGCGAAAGGTTGTTCAAAAATCCACCAGTCCCGGTATGATCGCGCGCCCTGATGCACACGCTGGTAACAAACGATGATGAAGCCGAACCTGATCGCTGCCGCAGAGATCGACCGCCTCGATACCTGGGCCAAGTACTCTGCCCCGATGTGCGGCTCGTGCATGTCCAGCTGCTGCACCCTGCCCGTCGAGGTCAAGATCAAGGATCTGATCCGCATCGGCGTGGTCGATGAATTCGAGCTGGGTGATCCGCCGAAGAACATCGCCAAACGTCTGCAAAAGGAAGGCCTGGTCGAACGCTTCAACCAGAAGTCAGGAATCTTTACCCTCCAGCGCATGAGCAACAACGATTGCCTGTACCTGGATCGTAAGAGCCGTCTGTGCACTATTTATGAAAAGCGCCCGGATACCTGCCGCAACCACCCGAAAATCGGCCCGCGGCCGGGGTATTGCGCGTACAAGCCCAAGGAAGTGGAGCGCGAGCGTCATTCGCGGAGTATCGAGCGGTTCTGATATTTCCTGAAATTTGCAGCGGTTGATCGGCCGCCTTCGTCGGAACGCCGCCCGGAGCAAGCCCGCTCCCACAGGTATTTTTGGTGTTCACACAATGTGTGCCTCACCTTGAACCCTGTGGGAGCGGGCTTGCTCGCGAAGGGGCCAGCACAAACACCACATAAACCCCAGACAAACAAAAACGCCCCCGGCCTTGCGGTCGGGGGCGTTTTTTTGTCAGCTAACTAAATGACTTAGTTACCGGACTTCTTGGCAGCGCGGGTACGCTCGCTTTCGCCCAGGATCTTCTTGCGAAGACGGATGGACTTAGGCGTGACTTCACACAGCTCGTCTTCTTGTACGAATTCCAGAGCTTGCTCCAGAGTGAAGCGTACAGGCGGAACCAGAGCGATGGTTTCGTCTTTACCCGAAGCACGCATGTTGTCGAGCTTCTTGCCTTTGGTTGGGTTAACACCCAGGTCGTTGTCGCGGCTGTTCAGACCAACGATTTGACCTTCATAGATGTCCTGGCCGTGTTCGATGAACAGCTTGCCACGCGACTGCAGGGTTTCCAGCGAGTAGGTCAGTGCCTTACCGGTAGCAACCGATACCAGCACGCCGTTCTGACGGCCGGACATGTCACCGGACTTCATGGTGTCGTAACGGTCGAAGATCGAGGTCAGGATGCCTGCACCGGAGGTCAGGGTCAGGAACTCGTTACGGAAACCGATCAGACCACGGGCCGGGATGTTGTACTCAAGGCGCACACGGCCCTTGCCATCCGGAACCATGTTGGTCAGGTCGCCTTTACGGATACCGATCTGTTCCATGATCGCGCCCTGGGATTCTTCCGGCAGGTCGATAGTCACGTTTTCGTACGGTTCGTGCTTGACGCCATCAACCATACGGATAATCACTTCCGGACGACCAACACCCATTTCGAAGCCTTCGCGACGCATGGTTTCGATCAGTACCGAGAGGTGCAGCTCACCACGGCCGGAGACTTTGAACTTGTCGGCGGTGTCGCCTTCTTCAACGCGCAGAGCAACGTTGAACAGCAGTTCCTTGTCCAGACGTTCCTTGATGTTACGGCTGGTCACGAACTTGCCTTCTTTACCGCAGAAAGGCGAGTCGTTTACCTGGAAGGTCATGGAAACGGTTGGTTCGTCAACGGTCAGCGGCTTCATCGCTTCGACGTTCAGTGGGTCGCACAGGGTGTCGGAGATGAACAGCTGGTCGAAGCCACTGATGCAGACGATGTCGCCAGCCAAAGCTTCTTCAACGTCAATGCGGTGCAGGCCGTGGTGACCCATCAGCTTCAGGATACGACCGTTGCGCTTCTTGCCGTCAGCGTCGATAGCCACGACCGGAGTGTTCGGCTTGACGCGACCGCGAGCGATACGGCCAACGCCGATCACACCCAGGAAGCTGTTGTAGTCCAGTGCGGAGATCTGCATCTGGAACGGACCGTCACGGTCGACTTTCGGCGCTGGTACGTTGTCGACGATCGACTGGTACAGCGGGGTCATGTCTTCAGCCATTTCAGTGTGGTCCAGACCGGCAATACCGTTCAGGGCCGAGGCGTAGACGACTTTGAAGTCCAGCTGTTCTTCGGTGGCACCCAGGTTGTCGAACAGGTCGAAGATCTGGTCCAGAACCCAGTCCGGACGCGCGCCTGGACGGTCAACCTTGTTGATGACCACGATTGGACGCAGGCCGGCTTCGAAAGCCTTCTTGGTCACGAAACGGGTTTGCGGCATAGGGCCGTCTTGAGCGTCAACCAGCAGCAGAACGGAGTCGACCATCGACATTACACGTTCAACTTCGCCGCCGAAGTCGGCGTGGCCCGGGGTGTCCACGATGTTGATGTGGTAGCCGTTCCAGTTGATGGCGGTGTTTTTCGCCAGAATGGTAATACCGCGCTCTTTTTCCTGGTCGTTGGAGTCCATCACGCGCTCGTCGTTGAGCTCGTTGCGCTCCAGGGTGCCGGATTGACGCAGGAGTTTGTCTACCAGGGTGGTCTTACCATGGTCAACGTGGGCAATGATGGCGATGTTGCGTAGATTTTCGATCACTTGTGTATCTCGATCAGAGGATTCGGTGTGCTGACAAGTCTTGGCAGCGATTAACAGTAGCGTCCGTGAAAGCCGTTACAGCTTGACGGTGGCATCGGGGGGCCGGTGACGCAGGCCACAGGCAAACAGCCCCGGGCACTTAGCTCGGTCGATAAACGCGCACATTGGCATGCCCCTCACTGAGCAAATGGTGGGCATGCAGGCGACTCATCACGCCTTTGTCGCAATACAGCAGGTACTGGCGAGTAGGGTCCAGTTCCTTGAAACGAGCGTTCACTGCATAAAACGGCATCGTTTGTACCTCGATGCCAGCGAGGTCCAGCGGGTCGTCTTCAGCGGCATCCGGGTGACGGATGTCGATGACGATCTGACCGGCCAGCGCTTCGCTGACTTCTTCAATCTGCAAGTCCTGGCCCAGTTCATCGATCACGCGATCGATCGGCACCAGTTTGGCGTTTTCGAGCGCACGCTCGAGTACCGCCATATCGAATTCTTTCTCTTCATGCTCGACGCGATAGCGCTTGGCTGCTGTCTTCGGATTGACCGAGATGACGCCGCAGTACTCCGGCATGTGCCGGGCGAAATCGGCGGTGCCGATTTCGTTGGCCAGGTCGATGATGTCCTGCTTGTGGCTGGCGATCAGCGGACGCAACACCAGCTTGTCGGTCACGCAATCGATCACTGACAGGTTCGGCAACGTCTGGCTCGACACCTGGGAGATCGCCTCACCAGTGACCAGCGCCTCAATGTGCAGTCGATCGGCAATTTGGGAGGAAGCGCGCAACATCATACGCTTCAATACTACGCCCATATGACTGTTATCGACTTTGCCGAGAATTTCGCCCAACACTTCTTCAAACGGCACACTGACAAATAGCACGCGTTGGGAGCTGCCGTACTTCTTCCAGATGAAATGCGCGACTTCCATGACGCCCAGTTCGTGGGCACGTCCGCCCAGATTGAAGAAGCAGAAGTGCGCCATCAGGCCTCGGCGCATGATCTGGTAGGCCGCCACGGTGGAGTCGAAGCCACCGGACATCAGCACCAGGGTCTGTTCCAGTGCGCCCAACGGATATCCGCCGATGCCGTTGTGCTGGCTGTGGATCACGAACAACCGTTGGTCGCGAACTTCGATCCGGACTTCGATTTCCGGTTTTTTCAGGTCGATCCCGGCGGCACCGCACTGACGGCGCAACTGGCTGCCGACATATTTTTCAATATCTATCGAGCTAAATGGGTGCTTGCCGGCGCGCTTGCAACGCACCGAGAAGATCTTCCCGGCCAGTGCATCACCGTAGTGCTGCTTGCACTTTTCAACGATGTCGTCGAAATCGCCCAGCGGGTATTCATCAATCTGCAGGAAATGCGCGATGCCCGGCATGCAGCTCAGGCGCTCGCCCATCTCCTTCAAGGCCTTGGGGTCGCTGACGCGGGTTTCCAGCTCGAGGTTGTCCCACACGCCGTTCACCACCACGGCCGGGTCCAGATCGCGGAGCACGGCACGGATGTTCTTGGCCAATTGACGGATGAAACGCATCCGTACCGGGCGGCTCTTGATGGTGATCTCGGGGAAGACTTTTACGATTAATTTCATGGAAACAGCGCGCGCATGGCCTGCCGAAAAAGGGGGGCGCGGATTATAGCGGAAATTGCTCAAGGTTTAACCAGTTAATGTGCAGAAGGTTTTGCGCGCACCAAAACAGGTCATTTATTGAAATAAGCGCTACATTGTAGGGCGTGATTTTCCGCTTTAAGGTACTTTTCCGCCTGACAGGCGTGAAATTGGGGCAAAAAACCCATGGTGGGGCACTGGCATGCAATTTGCTCCCTTGTGAGGCAGGTTGCCTTGGCAGAGTATTCGCGCCGGCATCACCCACATTTAAGGGCATCCATTACTAGCCCGAAGCCACCCGGAGGACACTATGTCGAAGTCGGTTCAACTCATCAAAGATCATGACGTCAAGTGGATTGATCTGCGCTTCACGGACACCAAAGGCACTCAGCACCACGTGACCATGCCGGCTCGCGATGCGCTGGATGACGACTTCTTCGAAGTCGGCAAAATGTTCGACGGTTCCTCCATCGCTGGCTGGAAAGGCATCGAAGCCTCCGACATGATCCTGATGCCGGACGACTCCACCGCTGTCCTGGATCCGTTCACCGAAGAACCGACCCTGATCCTGGTCTGCGACATCATCGAGCCTTCGAGCATGCAAGGCTACGATCGCGACCCACGTGCGATCGCCAAGCGCGCCGAAGAGCACCTGAAAGCCACCGCTATCGGTGACACTGTGTACGCCGGTCCAGAGCCAGAGTTCTTCATCTTCGACCAGGTCAAGTTCAAGTCCGACATTTCCGGCTCCATGTTCAAGATCTACTCTGAACAAGGTTCGTGGATGTCCGACCAGGACATCGAAGGCGGCAACAAAGGCCACCGCCCAGGCGTCAAAGGCGGTTACTTCCCGGTTCCACCGTTCGACCACGACCACGAAATCCGTACCTCCATGTGCAACGCGCTGGAAGAAATGGGCCTGACCGTCGAAGTTCACCACCACGAAGTGGCGACTGCCGGCCAGAACGAAATCGGCGTCAAGTTCAACACCCTGGTGAAGAAAGCCGACGAAACCCAAACCCTGAAGTACGTCGTGCACAACGTTGCCGATGCCTACGGCCGCACCGCGACCTTCATGCCTAAGCCTCTGTACGGCGACAACGGCTCGGGTATGCACGTACACATGTCCATCTGGAAAGATGGCAAGAACACCTTCGCAGGCGAAGGCTATGCCGGTCTGTCCGATACCGCTCTGTACTTCATCGGCGGCATCATCAAGCACGGTAAGGCCCTGAACGGCTTCACCAACCCGGCCACCAACTCCTACAAGCGTCTGGTTCCAGGCTTCGAAGCTCCAGTGATGCTGGCCTACTCGGCTCGCAACCGCTCCGCTTCGATCCGTATTCCTTACGTGTCGAGCCCGAAAGCCCGCCGTATCGAAGCACGCTTCCCGGATCCGGCTGCCAACCCGTACCTGTGCTTCGCCGCACTGCTGATGGCTGGCCTGGACGGCATCCAGAACAAGATCCACCCTGGCGACGCAGCTGACAAAAACCTGTACGACCTGCCGCCTGAAGAGGCCAAAGAGATCCCACAAGTTTGCGGCAGCCTGAAAGAAGCCCTGGAAGAGCTGGACAAAGGTCGTGCGTTCCTGACCAAAGGCGGCGTTTTCAGCGACGACTTCATCGACGCTTACATCGCCCTGAAAAGCGAAGAAGAAATCAAGGTACGTACCTTCGTACACCCACTGGAATACGAGCTGTACTACAGCTGCTGATCCGGTAGCGCCGCAACACGCGGCGTGACAAAAAGAGGCCTCCTTCGGGAGGCCTTTTTTGTGGGCAACTTCCGACAATGAAACCCGACATCTCCTCGGGCACACACAGTATCGTCCGGCATCAACCAACTTGAATGACTCGTAGCCTGTTCACTACCTGCAATCAATGGATGGAATGATGAAAACTTTCCCACTCAAGACGCTACTGGCCGCTCTCACTGCCCTCGCCCTTCTAGGCTGCACCACACCCCCCCCATCGGCAGAAATCAAACGGGAAATCCTGCTTCAAAGCAGCAAGTCGTGGGATAGCACACCTTACATTCGCTACCCGGATGCCGCGCCCGAACTGACAGCGCTCAAACTCACGATCCCTGCCAACAGCAAACTCCCCTGGCACACCCATCCGATTCCCAACGCGGCTTACATCCTCTCAGGCGAGCTAATAGTCGAAGACAGGAACAGCGGCCAGACCCGGCGCATCAAACAAGGCGAAGCGCTGGCCGAAATGGTCAATATCACTCATCGCGGCGTCACCGGCGATGAACCGGTAGAACTTGTTGTGTTCTATGCTGGGAGTGAGGGTATTCCATTGGCGGAGTAGTCTTTGCTTCACACAGGGAGTCCGAATGCGGCCACTGTTATTACTTCTACTGCTGTCCTTCAATTTTCCCGTGATGGCCCAAATCTACAGATACACCGATGCCGCCGGTAATACCGCCTACAGCAATCAACCGCCCGCTGGTGTTGAAGCCCGGGCGGTTGATTTGCCGCCGCTCAACAGCATCGAACGCCAACCGCCCAGCGCTCCTGCACCACCTCAGGCAAGCAATAACCCCGAGCCAATCCACGGTACCTACGAAAAACTGGAACTCATCGGCCTGCCCACCACAGAAGCGTTACGCGCCAACAATGGCACCTTCACGATAAACGTACTGATCAAGCCGCGCCTGCAAGGCCCCCACTTGCTGCGCCTGCTGCTGGACGGTCGGCCCTACGGCCAGCCAGGCAACGTGCCGACCCTGCAACTGGTGAACATCGATCGCGGCGAACACCGCCTCGCGGTGCAAGTGATCGATGGTGAAAACGTTGTGCAACAGAGCCCTGCGGTGACACTCACCGTACAGCGAGTGCACAAGCCTTGAAGGCGTGGCTACTGATCACCTGCCTGATCGCCCTGCCCGCCTCGGCAGAGGTCTTCATGTATGTCGACGCTCAGGGCAATCGGGTTTTCACCGACCAGCCCAAATCCGGCAACGCCAAGCGTGTACCGCTGACAAAGAGCAATCGAATAGCGGCCAACCCCACCAGTGCAGCGCCGTTGCTTGCCCAGAGCAGTCCCGAAGTACAAGCGCTGTTCCACTATGAGGTGCTGCGCATCCTGATCCCGGAACCCGACGCAACCATCCGCAGCAATACCGGCGAAGTCATCGTCAGCGCCACCAACGAACCCGCCCTGCAACCCGGTCACCGCTACCGGTTGCTGCTCGACGGCCAGCCCACCGCTGAACCCGGCCTGAGCCCGGTGTTCCCGTTGAGCAACATTGATCGCGGCAGCCATACCCTTTCTGTGGAAATCCTCGACGAACAGGGGCGCATCGTCGAACGCACCGCCAACCAGCCCTTCCACATGCAGCGCACGTCTCTCGCCCAGAAGCGCAGGATCAAACCCTGCACTCTCGAAGACTACGGCCAGCGGCCGGAATGCCCGCTCAGCGACAAACCCGGCGAAGAAAAAAATCCTTTCCTGCGACTTTTCTAACCTCGTTCAGCTTTGCGCACTATATTGGTGCAATTGCTTGCACCGTACTCACATTCCAACCCATTTTGGTTCGAAAGTACCCGCAAAAGCTGGCAGAGCGCCACGCAAACGAGCGTCAAACGCCTGTTTCAGGCGCTGAACGCTTCTTTTCGGAGCCTTGGTTTGGTTTTTGCATTTTGCCCGTACCAGCGTTTTTTTTTGCGCATGCTCTGCCCTAAAAGAGGTCCCGATGACCATTAGCGACGCACTCCACCGTTTGCTACTCGATAACCTCACCACCGCCACCATCCTGCTCGACGCCGAACTGCGCCTCGAGTACATGAACCCGGCGGCGGAGATGCTGCTGGCCATCAGCGGCCAGCGCAGCCATGGGCAGTTCATCAGTGAGTTGTTCACCGAGTCGACCGAGGCACTGAACTCGTTGCGCCAGGCCGTCGAGCAAGCGCATCCGTTCACCAAGCGCGAAGCCATGCTCACCGCCCTCACCGGCCAGACCCTGACCGTCGACTACGCGGTAACGCCGATTCTGAGCAACGGCGACACGATGCTGCTGCTC
Organism: Pseudomonas sp. P4_B4; assembly: GCF_056402255.1. NCBI lineage: Bacteria > Pseudomonadati > Pseudomonadota > Gammaproteobacteria > Pseudomonadales > Pseudomonadaceae > Pseudomonas > Pseudomonas sp. P4_B4. The sequence continues at coordinate 204,896 of NZ_JBFUHS010000007.1, read as the reverse complement.
GAAGTCCACCCTCGTGACCGCCTGCTGCGGATCACCAAAGAAGAAGCACAGCTGTCGAAACAGGAAACCAGCAAGATGCTGGTGCGCGGCCTTGCCCATGAAATCAAGAACCCCTTGGGCGGGATTCGCGGCGCGGCACAATTGCTCGCCCGGGAACTGCCGGAAGAAAGCCTGCGCGACTACACCAACGTCATCATCGAAGAAGCCGACCGCCTGCGTAACCTGGTCGATCGCATGCTCGGCTCCAACAAGCTGCCGTCGCTGGCCATGTGCAATGTCCATGAAGTGCTGGAGCGTGTCTGCCATCTGGTGGAGGCTGAAAGCCAGGGCTGCATCACCTTGGTGCGCGACTACGATCCAAGCATCCCCGACGTCCTGATCGATCGCGAACAAATGATTCAGGCAGTCCTGAACATCGTGCGCAACGCCATGCAGGCCATCAGCAGCCAGAACGAACTGCGCCTGGGCCGCATCAGCCTGCGCACCCGCGCCATGCGCCAGTTCACCATCGGCCACGTGCGCCATCGCCTGGTGACCAAGATCGAGATCATCGACAACGGTCCGGGCATCCCTGCTGAACTTCAGGAAACCATTTTCTTCCCCATGGTCAGCGGTCGTCCGGACGGTACCGGGCTGGGCCTGGCCATTACCCAGAACATCATCAGCCAGCACCAGGGCCTGATCGAATGTGACAGCCACCCCGGCCACACCACCTTCTCGATCTTTCTGCCACTGGAACAAGGAGCCACATCGACATGAGCCGTAGTGAAACCGTGTGGATCGTCGATGACGACCGTTCTATCCGTTGGGTCCTGGAAAAAGCCTTGCAACAGGAAGGCATGACCACGCAAAGCTTCGACAGCGCCGATGGCGTGATGAGCCGCCTGGCGCGCCAGCAGCCGGACGTGATCATCTCCGACATCCGCATGCCCGGCGCCAGCGGCCTGGAGCTTCTGGCGCGGATTCGCGAACAGCACCCACGGCTGCCAGTGATCATCATGACCGCGCACTCCGATCTGGACAGCGCTGTCGCGTCCTATCAGGGCGGCGCCTTCGAGTACCTGCCCAAACCGTTCGATGTCGACGAGGCGGTTTCCCTGGTCAAGCGCGCCAACCAGCACGCCCAGGAACAACAAGGCCTGGAAGTTGCCCCGACCCTGACCCGCACCCCGGAAATCATCGGCGAAGCGCCGGCGATGCAGGAAGTGTTTCGCGCCATCGGGCGCTTGAGCCACTCCAACATCACCGTGCTGATCAATGGTGAATCGGGTACCGGTAAAGAACTGGTGGCCCACGCGCTGCATCGCCACAGCCCGCGCGCCGCTTCGCCGTTCATTGCACTGAACATGGCGGCGATCCCCAAAGACCTGATGGAATCCGAACTGTTCGGCCACGAAAAAGGCGCGTTCACCGGCGCGGCCAACCTGCGACGCGGGCGCTTCGAACAGGCGGATGGCGGCACACTGTTCCTCGATGAAATCGGTGACATGCCAGCCGACACCCAAACCCGCTTGCTGCGGGTACTGGCCGATGGCGAGTTCTACCGAGTCGGCGGCCATGTGCCGGTGAAGGTCGATGTGCGCATCATCGCCGCGACTCACCAGAATCTGGAAACCCTGGTGCATGCCGGGAAATTCCGTGAGGACTTGTTCCATCGCCTCAACGTGATCCGCATCCATATCCCGCGCCTGTCGGATCGCCGCGAAGACATCCCGACCCTGGCCAAGCACTTCCTCGGCCGCGCCGCCCAGGAACTGGCAGTCGAGCCGAAGCTGCTGAAAAGCGAAACCGAGGAATACCTGAAGAACCTGCCGTGGCCGGGCAACGTGCGGCAGCTTGAGAACACCTGCCGCTGGATCACGGTGATGGCTTCGGGTCGCGAAGTGCACATCGGCGACCTGCCGCCGGAGCTGCTGAGCCTGCCTCAGGACTCGGCGCCCGTGACCAACTGGGAACAGGCCCTGCGCCAGTGGGCTGACCAGGCGCTGGCCCGTGGTCAGTCGAGCCTGCTCGACAGCGCCGTGCCGGCCTTCGAGCGGATCATGATCGAAACCGCCCTCAAGCACACCGCCGGTCGCCGCCGCGATGCCGCCGTCTTGCTGGGCTGGGGGCGCAACACCCTGACCCGCAAGATCAAGGAATTGGGGATGAAGGTTGATGGCGGGGATGATGATGAGGGGGATGAGGGCTAATCAGCCTTTAGTACTTCGCTGTCAGTTACATCCAATCGCGAGCAGGCTCGCTCCCACAGTGAATTTTCGGTGTTTTCACTATCGTGTAGACACCGTCGAACCCTGTGGGAGCGAGCCTGCTCGCGATGCTTTTTGGGTTATCAGTGCACCGCCGCAATGCACCGTGAACCGCAATCGCGCACAAAAACGGCTTCGAATCCCCGCCTGCTTTCGCAATCGAATCCCTTTCTAAAAAACACGAAAGCCCCGAATCTCGGGGCTTTCAGCGCATCAAAGAAATTTTTTGTTCCAAACTATTAAAACCTGGCACGCCCCCTGCAATAACCCTTTCAAGTGAATCAGTTCACCTACCCGGTTTCGGGGACCTTGGTACAGGCAGGCCGGGGATTCCCCTCTTTACATCGGGCTCACACCGCATCCGCGACGAGCCCAGCAGTTTTGGGGCCCTTGATACAGGCAGGTCAGGGGCTCCCTCTTTACACCGGGCTCACACCGCATTCGCGACGAGCCTCCCGTTTCGGGAACCTTGGTACAGGCAGGCCGGGGATTCCCTCTTTTATTGCTCCCGGAGATGGATCTCCAGCCGCCAGCGGTCATCGACCTCGCTACCGGCCCACTCGCCCTGCAGGGGCCGGGCCGCTACCAGTGTCAGCAACAACCCCCCATCACTCAAACGAACCCGCCAGTTCACGTCCTTGCCGCTGAGCTTGAGCTGACCTTTCTGCGCCTTGCCCTCGGCACCAAACAGCAGCGCGACACTGCCATCAACCATCTCTCCGTGGGTCTTGGGTTCGTTGTTGAACCACACCACCAGCCCGTCGCTCGTCACTTCAACCTGCTGCAGCTGACTGGGGTCTGGCGTGGTCAGGCGACCGATCATCATCCCGACCATCACCCCGACAATCGCCAGTGAGCCCATCACCCGCAGGAATAGTTTCGAACGCACGCCTTCTGGCGGCGTAGAATGCGCGTCATCTTTGCCTTCGGAGCCGTGCATGTTTCACGTCATCCTTTTCCAACCAGAAATTCCGCCGAATACCGGCAACGTTATCAGGCTGTGCGCCAACAGTGGCTGCCACCTGCATTTGATCGAGCCGCTGGGCTTTGAGATGGACGACAAGCGCCTGCGCCGGGCCGGCCTCGATTACCACGAGTATGCCACCCTGCAACGCCACGCGGACCTCGCCAGCTGCCTGGAGAGCCTCGGCCATCCACGGCTGTTCGCCTTCACCACCAAGGGCTCGCGGCCGTTCCACGATGCCAGCTTCGCCCCGGGCGACGCGTTCCTGTTCGGCCCGGAAAGCCGGGGCTTGCCCGCCGACGTACTGGACGCCCTGCCCGGCGAGCAACGCCTGCGCCTGCCGATGCGCGAGGGCTGCCGCAGCCTGAATCTGTCGAATACCGTGGCGGTCGCCGTGTACGAAGCCTGGCGTCAGAACGGCTTTAAGTAACACCGCATAAAAAATGTGGGAGCGGGCTTGCTCGCGAAGGGGTCATCAGCTTCAACATGAATGTTGACTGAAAAACCGCTTTCGCGAGCAAGCCCGCTCCCACATTGGACTTGCTTCGACGCTCAAAAATGCTTACTGAACGGTCGGAGTCTCGCCAGCAGCCTGCATGCGTTGCAGCTCTTGCGCGTACAGTGCATCGAAGTTCACCGGAGCCAGCATCAGTGCCGGGAACGAACCGCGGGTCACCAGGCTGTCCAGGGTTTCGCGAGCGTACGGGAACAGGATGTTCGGGCAGAACGCACCCAGGGTGTGGCTCATCGAAGCGTCATCCAGGTTCTTGATCAGGAAGATCCCGGCCTGTTGCACTTCAGCGATGAACGCCACTTCGTCAGCGTTTTTCACGGTAACCGAAAGGGTCAGCACGACTTCGTGGAAGTCAGCTTCCAGCGTCTTCTGACGGGTGTTCAGATCCAGAGCGACACTCGGCTCCCACTGCTGGCGGAAGATCGCCGGGCTTTTCGGAGCTTCGAAGGACAGGTCACGCACATAAATGCGCTGCAAGGAGAATTGCGGTGCAGTTTCTTCTTCGTTCGCAGCAGTGTTCTGTTGGTCAGTCATCGCAGATCCTTCTTGATCCAGTGTTCATTTAGGGTTGCTTGTTTGGGGTATTGCCGTCAGGCCCTGAGCAGCGCGTCGAGCTTGCCGGCGCGGTCCAGGGCGAACAAATCATCACAACCGCCCACGTGGGTGCTGCCGATCCAGATTTGCGGCACGGACGTACGCCCGGCTTTCTGGGCCATCGCAGCACGCACCTGCGGCTTGCCATCGACCTTGATCTCTTCGAAGGCCACGCCTTTGTTCTCGAGCAGGTATTTGGCTCGTGAGCAGTAAGGGCAGTAATCGCTGGAATAGACGACGACGCTACTCATATCACTTCACCAATGGCAGATTGTCGGCTTTCCAGCTGGAGATACCGCCGGACAGCTTGGCGGCGGTGAAGCCGGATTTCATCAATTCGCGGGCGTGGGTGCCGGCGGTCTGGCCCATGGCGTCGACCAGGATGATGGTCTTGGCCTTGTGTTTTTCCAGTTCGCCAACGCGGGTGGCCAGTTTGTCCTGGGGAATGTTCACCGCACCGACAATGTGACCGGCGGCGAAATCCTTGCTCGGACGAATATCAACCACGACGCCGGCGTCCTTGTTGACCAGGCCGGTCAGTTCGCCGGTGCTCAGGCTACGGCCGCCGCCCTGCATTTGATAGGCAATCAGCAACGCCAGCAGTACGACGAAGATACCGACGAGAATGTAGTGGTTAGTGGCGAATTCAATCAGGTGAGCAACCATCGAAGGAGGTTCCAGGGCGTTAAAATGTCGGCCAGTATACACAGCCACTATGGTGGGCCAAACCCCGTCCGGCGGTGACGCGGCCGGAACTTCGCTTTAAACTGCGACTCCCTTTTCCATTACCCCTATTACCTCAGCCACGAGTGGATTCCATGACTACCACGCCTAAACCTTTGGTCCTGATGATTCTCGACGGCTTCGGTCACAGTGACAGCCCCGAATCCAACGCCATCTATGCGGCCAAAAAGCCCGTACTCGACCGTTTGTGGGCCACCGTGCCGAACGGCCTGATCTCGGGCAGCGGCATGGACGTCGGCCTGCCGGATGGCCAGATGGGCAACTCCGAAGTCGGCCACATGAACCTGGGCGCCGGCCGCGTGGTGTATCAGGACTTCACGCGCGTCACCAAATCGATCCGTGACGGCGAGTTCTTCGAGAACCCGACCATCTGCGCTGCCGTGGACAAAGCCGTCGCCGCTGGCAAAGCCGTGCATTTCATGGGCCTGCTGTCCGATGGCGGCGTGCATAGCCACCAGGATCACCTGGTCGCCATGGCCGAACTGGCCTTCAAGCGCGGCGCCCAGAACATCTACCTGCACGCCTTCCTCGACGGCCGCGATACTCCGCCGAAAAGCGCGCAGTCATCGATCGAACTGCTCGACGCGACCTTCCAGGCCCTGGGCAAAGGCCGGATCGCCAGCATCATCGGTCGCTACTACGCCATGGACCGCGACAATCGTTGGGACCGCGTGTCCCAGGCCTACAACCTGATTGTCGATGGCCAGGGCGAATTCAACGCCGCCACCGCTCAGGAAGGCCTGCAAGCGGCCTACGAGCGCGGCGAGAGCGACGAATTCGTCAAAGCCACCTCCATTGGTGAGCCGGTAAAAGTCGAAGACGGCGACGCCGTGGTGTTCATGAACTTCCGCGCCGACCGCGCCCGCGAGCTGACCCGCGTGTTCGTCGAAGACAATTTCAGTGAGTTCGAGCGTGCCCGCCAGCCGAAACTGGCCGGTTTCGTCATGCTGACCCAATACGCCGCCAGCATCCCTGCGCCTTCGGCTTTCGCTGCCGGCAGCCTGGAAAACGTGCTGGGCGACTACCTGGCGAAAAACGGCAAGACCCAGCTGCGCATCGCTGAAACCGAAAAATATGCCCACGTGACCTTCTTCTTCTCCGGCGGCCGCGAAGAACCGTTCCCGGGCGAAGAACGCATCCTGATTCCGTCACCGAAAGTCGCCACCTATGACTTGCAACCGGAAATGAGTGCGCCGGAAGTCACCGACCGCATCGTCGATGCCATCGAAAACCAGCGTTACGACGTGATCGTGGTCAACTACGCCAACGGCGACATGGTTGGCCACAGCGGCGTGTTCGAAGCGGCGGTCAAGGCCGTTGAATGCCTGGACCTGTGCGTGGGTCGCATCGTCGATGCCCTGGAAAAAGTCGGCGGCGAAGCCTTGATCACCGCTGACCATGGCAATGTCGAGCAAATGTCCGATGAAACCACCGGCCAGGCGCACACCGCGCACACCACCGAGCCGGTACCGTTCATCTATGTCGGCAAGCGCGACCTGAAGGTCCGCGAAGGCGGCGTACTGGCGGACGTGGCGCCGACCATGCTGAAGCTGCTGGGCCTTGAACAACCGGCGGAAATGACCGGGACTTCGATTCTGGTGTAATCCGGCCGCTCAAGCCCCCCAATACCCTGTGGGAGCGAGCCTGCTCGCGATAGCAATCTGACAGCCAACTAACCCGTTGAATGTCAGGACGCCATCGCGAGCAGGCTCGCTCCCACAGTGGTTTTGGGGTGTTTTCAGGGGTAACTTCATTCCAGTCATCACACAGTCAGAAATGGGCATTTTTTTTGCCGCCCATGGCGGGCATACTAGGCCGTCCCTTTCCCTGGTGCCGCCCGCCCCTATGCTCCGCGTCCTGATAGCCCTAGCTCTGACTTGCCTGCTCCAACCGGCCTTTGCTGACGAGCGCGCAGATACCCAACAACAGTTGGACGCCACGCGTCAGGACATTGCCGAGCTGAAGAAGCTGCTGGGCAAGCTGCAGGAAGAAAAGTCCGGTGTGCAAAAAGAGCTCAAGGGCACCGAAACCGAAATGGGCAAGCTCGAGAAGCAGGTCGAAGCCCTGCAAAAAGAGCTGAAGAAAAGCGAAGCCGAGCTGCAGCGACTCGATGCAGAGAAAAAAAAACTCCAGAGCGCGCGCATTGAACAGCAACGACTGATCGCCATTCAGGCCCGGGCGGCCTACCAGAACGGTCGCCAGGAATACCTCAAGTTGCTGCTCAACCAGCAGAATCCGGAAAGATTCGCCCGTACCCTCACCTATTACGACTACCTGAGCCAGGCTCGCCTGGAGCAGCTGAAGAATTTCAACGAAACCCTGCGCCAACTGTCCAATGTCGAGAAAGACATCGCCATGCAGCAGGCGCAATTGCTGGTGCAGCAAAGCAGCCTCGACACCCAGCGTGACGAGCTCGAGAAAGTCCGCAAGGAGCGCCAGCAAGTCCTGGCCAAGCTCAATGACGACGTAAAGGCTCGCGATCAGAAACTGGCGGCGCGCGAGCAGGATCAGGCAGACCTGTCTAAAGTCCTTAAAACCATTGAAGAAACCCTGGCACGCCAGGCTCGTGAGGCAGAAGAAGCGCGGCAAAAAGCGCTGATCGCCCAGCAGGAAGCCGAAAAAAAGCGTTTACGTGAGGCCCAGGCGCAGGCAGATGCCAGCGACGACGCCCCACGCAAACCGGTCAGATCGACACCTGGCGCACTGGTTTCCAGTTCCGGCGAGACCTTTGGCGGCCCGTTTGCGTCAACCCGCGGCAAACTTCCCTGGCCTGTCGATGGTCGACTGCTGGCGCGCTACGGTGAAAGCCGTGGCGACGATGCCCGGACCAAGTGGGATGGCGTGATGATCGGCGCGTCTGCCGGCAGTGCGGTCCGTGCCGTACACGGTGGTCGCGTGGTGTTCGCCGACTGGTTGCGCGGCGCCGGGCTGCTGGTGATTCTCGACCACGGCAATGGTTATTTGAGTCTGTACGGTCACAACCAGACGCTGCTCAAGTCTGCCGGTGACGTTGTAAAAGCCGGTGAGCCTATTTCCACTGTCGGTAACAGTGGCGGGCAGGACACACCAGCGCTGTATTTCGCAATTCGTCAGCAGGGTCACCCGAGTGACCCTGCGCAATGGTGCCACGCGCAAGGATAGGCGTTGAGTCACCAACATTAGGAGTTCGTTCGACATGCTGCATTTGTCCCGCCTTACCTCGCTGGCCCTGACGATCGCCCTGGTGATCGGCGCGCCTCTGGCGTTTGCCGCTCAACCAGCCCCGGCGGTTGCGCCTGCAGGCACTGCTGCGACCTCCAAGGCGCCACTGCCGCTGGATGAGTTGCGCACCTTTGCCGAGGTGATGGACCGGATCAAGGCCGCTTATGTCGAACCGGTGGACGACAAGACCCTGTTGGAAAACGCCATCAAGGGCATGCTCAGCAACCTCGACCCGCATTCCGCCTACCTCGGTCCTGAAGATTTCGCCGAGTTGCAGGAAAGCACCAGCGGGGAATTCGGCGGCCTGGGCATCGAAGTCGGTGCCGAAGACGGCTTCATCAAGGTGGTGTCGCCCATTGACGACACTCCGGCCTCCAAGGCCGGTATTCAGGCCGGCGACTTCATCGTCAAGATCAACGGCCAGCCGACTCGCGGCCAGAGCATGACCGAAGCCGTCGACAAGATGCGCGGCAAGATCGGCCAGAAAATCACCCTGACCCTGGTACGCGACGGCGGCACGCCGTTCGACGTGACCCTGTCCCGCGCCGTCATCCAGGTGAAGAGCGTGAAGAGCCAGTTGCTGGAATCGGGCTACGGCTACATCCGTATCACCCAGTTCCAAGTCAAGACCGGCGAAGAAGTCTCCAAGGCCCTGGCCAAGCTGCGCAAGGACAACGGCAAGAAGCTCAAGGGCATCATTCTCGACCTGCGCAACAACCCGGGCGGCGTGCTGCAGGCAGCGGTGGAAGTGGTCGACCACTTCATCACCAAGGGCTTGATCGTTTACACCAAGGGCCGCATCGCCAACTCCGAGTTGCGCTTCTCTGCCACCGGCAAGGACGAAAGCGAAGCCGTGCCAATGGTCGTGCTGATCAACGGCGGCAGCGCCTCGGCTTCGGAAATTGTCGCCGGCGCCCTGCAGGACCAGAAACGCGCCGTGCTGATGGGCACCACCAGTTTCGGCAAGGGCTCGGTACAGACGGTTCTGCCGCTTAACAACGAGCGCGCATTGAAGATCACCACGGCGCTGTATTACACGCCGAACGGCCGTTCCATCCAGGCCCAGGGCATCGTGCCGGATATCGAAGTACGCAAGGCCAAGATCACCAGCGAACAGGACAGCGATTACTTCAAGGAAGCTGACTTGCAGGGTCACCTGGGCAACGGCAACGGCGGCGCCGACAAACCGACCGACTCCAGCGGCAAAGCCAAGCCGATGCCACAGGACGATGATTACCAACTGGCCCAGGCCCTGAGCCTGCTCAAAGGGCTGAGCATCACGTCCGGCCGTTGAGATGTTTCTGCGGTTGCTGATCGGTCTATTGTGTTGTCTGGCGGGTGTTGCTCACGCAGAACCCGCCGGATCGACGCCCCACAAAGCCTACCTGAGCCTGATCATCGATGACCTGGGGCAGAACCTGCCCCGGGATCGCCGCGTGCTCGCCCTGCCCGGCCCGGTGACCACGGCAATCATGCCCGACACGCCCCACGCCACCGAATTCGCCCGCGAAGCCCATCGCGCCGGCAAGATCGTCATCCTGCACATGCCCATGGATCCGGCCACCGGACCGTTCGCCTGGCATCCCGAGTTGCCCGTCGAGGAGCTGGAAAAACGCCTGAACGCCGCGTTCGAAATGGTCCCGTACACCAGTGGCATCAACAACCACATGGGCAGCCGCATGACCGCACAGCCAGCCGCCATGGCGTGGTTGATGGCGGATTTGCAGCGCCGGCATAAATTCTTCGTCGACAGCCGCACCAGCGCCCAGACCGTGGCCGCAGCCGAAGCGCAGAAGATCGGTTTGGCGAGCGTTTCGCGGGATGTGTTTCTCGACGATGAGCGTACTGAAGCGGCGATCCTGACCCAGTTGCAGACCGCGATCAGCCTCGCGCACAAGCAGGGTTCGGCGGTGATGATCGGGCATCCGTATCCGCAGACGCTGGCGGTATTGGAGCGCGAGCTGCCCAAGCTGAAAGCTCAGGGAATCGAGTGGATTGATATCCGGCAGATGATCAGTGTGCGTGGAAACCAAGCGACTGCGGCGCATGGGAAGGATGGGGTGTACCGCTAATCCGCGGGCGCCACCAAACAACTGTGGGAGCGAGCCTGCTCGCGATGGGGTCATGACAGTCACTGCAAATGTCGACTGTAAAACCGCTTTCGCAAGCAGGCTCGCTCCCACATTGATATGTGCAGGGTCCTACAGATACTGCGCCATGATCTCGTCCACCCGACCTTCCTTGCGCATCTGGTCCAGCGCCGCCTGGAGCTTGGCCACCGTCTCGTCCGGCACGTCCTTGTTCAGTGCCAGGTACAGTTCGGCACTGTTGAAACGCAGTACAGTTTTCAACCCGTTAACCCCCTCCTGGCGGGCCAGGTAACGGCCGGCAGGATCGCCAGTGGCCCACAGGTCGATCTGACCGTTGACCAGTTTCCTGGCGTTGTCCTGATCGCGCAGCACAACGATCGGGTTGAGGCCTTGCTTGGCCAGCGTCTCGGCAATGGCGTCGCCCTTGTAGGCGCCGATCTTGTATTTGCGCGCGTCATTCAAGGTTTCGAGGGTGATCTTGCTGTCAGCCTTGGCCAGCATGATCCAGTCGTCCGGGCCAATTGGGCCGACCCATTTGAACAGCTTCTCGCGGTCCGGCAACCGCGCCATGACGAATACGCCGTAACCGGGTTTTTCCAGGGTGAGTTTGTAGATTCGCTCCCAAGGGAAACGCAGCGTCAGACTGTAGGTAATGTCGGCGCGCTTGAACATCTCGCGGACGATATCGGTGGCGATGCCATTGATGTTCTCGTCCTGAGCGAAGTTCTTGCCGTTCTTCGCCATGTTGTATGGCGGGAAGTTCTCCGTCAGCAACACCAGGTCGGTATCGCGGCTGTCGGCAGCGTGCGCCCCGTTGATGAGCAACAGAGAAGCGCTGGCAAGGACGAGAAGAAAGCGTTTAAGCATGTCTGGCTACCGAAATCCATGGCGTACCCAAGAGTGCCTTGGGTACGCCATGGTGTCCACTGGCCTGTATCGGTTTGTTTAACGCATCACGATTCCGCGATGGGCCATATAGGCCTTGGCTTCCTGCACGGTGTATTCGCCGAAGTGGAAAATACTCGCCGCCAGTACCGCGCTGGCGTGGCCTTCGATAATGCCGTCGGCCAGGTGTTGCAGGTTGCCGACACCGCCGGAAGCAATCACCGGGATGCCCAGCGCATCGCTGATGGCGCGGGTGACGCCCAGATCGAAACCGTTTTTCATGCCGTCCTGATCCATGCTCGTCAGCAGGATTTCGCCGGCACCCAGGCCTTCCATTTTCTTCGCCCATTCAACGGCATCCAGGCCAGTCGGCTTGCGACCGCCATGAGTGAAGATTTCCCAGCGAGGGGTTTCGCCAGGTCCGGAAACCTTCTTCGCGTCGATGGCCACCACGATGCATTGCGAACCGAAATGCTGCGCGGCTTCGCCGACGAACTCCGGGTTGAACACTGCTGCAGTGTTGATCGAAACCTTGTCGGCACCGGCATTGAGCAGGTTGCGGATGTCCTGCACGGTGCGCACGCCACCGCCCACGGTCAGCGGGATGAACACCTGGCTGGCCATGCGCTCGACGGTGTGCAGCGTGGTGTCGCGGCCATCGACGCTGGCGGTGATGTCGAGAAAGGTAATCTCGTCGGCACCCTGCTCGTCGTAACGACGGGCAATTTCCACCGGGTCACCGGCGTCGCGGATGTTTTCGAATTTCACACCCTTGACCACCCGGCCGTTGTCCACGTCCAGGCAAGGGATGATGCGTTTGGCCAGAGCCATACTTAATCTCCGATTAAGAGTTGCAAGCTTCAAGCTATAAGCTGCAAGTAAGAGCGGATCGCGATCGCGCTTTTAACTTGCAGCTCGCAGCTTACAGCTTGGAGCTGGCCGCGTAGCCATCACAAAAAGCTTGAGCCTCAGCAACATCCAGAGTGCCCTCATAAATCGCGCGGCCTGTGATCGCACCGATGATGCCTGGCGCCTTGGCGTCGAGCAGGGTCTTGATGTCACCCAGGTTGTGGATGCCGCCGGAAGCGATCACCGGGATCTTTGTTGCAGCAGCCAGTGCGGCGGTGAACGGTACGTTGCAGCCCTGCATCATGCCGTCTTTGGCGATGTCGGTATAAACGATCGCGGAAACGCCGTCGGCTTCGAACTGCTTGGCCAGGTCGATCACCTGGATGGTGCTGATTTCAGCCCAGCCGTCGGTGGCAACGAAACCGTCCTTGGCATCCAGACCGACAATCACCTTGCCCGGGAACGCGCGGCAGGCTTCGGCGACGAAGGCCGGATCTTTCACGGCCTTGGTGCCGATGATCACGTAGCTCACGCCCGCTTTCACGTAGTGCTCTATGGTTTCCAGGGAGCGGATACCGCCGCCGATCTGGATCGGCAGGTTCGGATAACGCTTGGCGATGGCGGTGACCACTTCACCGTTGACTGGCTGGCCTTCGAAGGCGCCGTTCAGGTCGACCAGATGCAGACGACGGCAACCGCCCTCCACCCACTTGGCAGCCATGCTCACCGGGTCATCGGAGAACACCGTGGAATCTTCCATGCGGCCCTGGCGCAGACGAACACAGGCACCGTCTTTAAGATCGATAGCGGGAATAATCAGCATCTGGCAAACCTTCAAATTTGAATGTTCAGCTTGGCTCGGAAATCAGTTTTTCTCGAGCGCCCACAGGTCGCTTTCGATGCTTTCGAACCTCTCTTTGAGGTGCGCCTGCACATCGAAAATCGCCCTGTTGTAATAGTGCGGAGCAATTTCACGGGTAAACAGCTCAAGAATCTCCGCTGCCTCGAACGAGCCGAGGTCGAGTTCGAAGCGGTCTTCCATGAAACGCTTGATCTTGCGATTGGCCTCGCTCTCCTGCTCGGGAGTGAGGGTCAGAATCGGCGGTTTCTTCTTGATTGCCATTTACCAGCGACCGTCCCACGCAGCGAAGTTCTGCAGCAACTGCAGGCCATGGGTATGGCTTTTCTCCGGGTGGAACTGCACGGCGAAACGCGAGCCTTCGGCCAGCGCGGCGGCGAAATCGACACCGTAGTGACCACCACCCACTACCTGCCGCGCGTTGGCGGCAGCGATGTAGTAGCTGTGCACGAAGTAGAACCGCGCCAGGTCCGGAATGTCGTGCCACAGCGGGTGACTCACCTTCTGCTTCACTTCGTTCCAGCCCATGTGCGGGACTTTCAGGTGTTCGCCGTCTTCATGTAGGTCTTTGCCGAAGAACTTCACTGCGCCCGGGAACAGGCCGATGCAGTCGACACCGTCATTCTCTTCGCTGGTGTCGAGCAAGGCTTGCATGCCCACGCAGATGCCAAGGAACGGACGATCCTGGCTGACTTCACGTACCAGCGAATCGAAGCCGAGGCGACGGATCTCCGCCATGCAATCGCGAATCGCGCCAACGCCAGGGAAAACCACCCGGTCGGCTTCGCGAATCACGTTGGCATCACTGGTGATCAGCACCTTGCCGGCACCGACGTGCTCGAGGGCCTTGGCCACCGAATGCAGGTTGCCCATGCCGTAATCGATAACCGCGACTGTCTGCATTACAGAACGCCCTTGGTCGATGGCATTTGCCCGGCCATGCGGTCATCGAGCTCGACGGCCATGCGCAGGGCGCGGCCGAAAGCCTTGAACACGGTTTCGATCTGGTGGTGGGTGTTGGTGCCACGCAGGTTGTCGATGTGCAGGCTGACCAATGCATGGTTGACGAAGCCCTGGAAGAATTCCTGGAACAGGTCAACGTCGAAGCCGCCAACGGTGGCGCGGGTGTACGGCACGTGCATCTGCAGGCCTGGACGGCCGGAGAAGTCGATCACCACGCGCGACAGCGCTTCATCGAGCGGCACGTAGGCGTGGCCGTAGCGACGGATGCCTTTCTTGTCGCCGATGGCTTTGGCAAACGCCTGGCCGAGGGTGATACCGACGTCTTCCACCGTGTGGTGGTCATCGATATGCAGGTCGCCCTTGCTGACAATATCCAGGTCGATCAACCCGTGACGGGCGATCTGGTCCAGCATGTGCTCAAGAAAAGGAACACCGATATCAAATCGGGCCTTTCCGGTGCCATCGAGGTTGATCGAGGCTTTGATCTGGGTTTCCAGAGTGTCGCGCTCGACAGACGCCTTACGTTCGGCCATCACCAGCTCCGCAAAATCATTGGGCGAAAAAGGCAGCCATTATAGGCGTGCGGGCGCCAAACAGAAACACACGAGGTGATATCCCTGACGGAGTGAATTCGGGGGTTCCGGCGATAGACATGTCCTTTAATGTTGACTGGCATTCCGCCTTCGCGAGCAAGCCCGCTCCCACAAGGGGTTATGCGTTTTACTTAGTGAAACAGCACCGCCGTCTTCTGCAGAGTCACCCAAACACCCCACGCCAGCGGAATGCCCACCACCAGCCACGCCGCAATCGCCAGCGGCTTGGTGCCCGGCGCAGCTTTCCACTCCAGCACGGTGCTGCTGTCAGCGCCTTTGTCATGGCCCAGCGCCTGTTCGGCGGCCAGTTCGGCGTCGGTCATGAAGTACTTGTCCGCCACCGGACGCACCAGCAGGTTGCACAGGAAACCCAGCACCAGCAGGCCGGCGAGGATGTAGAGGGTGATGTCGTAAGCCGCCGCACGCTCGACGCCGATGCTCAGCTGATATTCACGCAGGTAGTTCACCAGCACCGGACCGAGCACACCGGCAGCAGCCCACGCCGTCAGCAGACGACCGTGAATCGCACCGACCATTTGCGTACCGAACAGGTCCGCCAGATACGCCGGAACAGTCGCGAAACCGCCGCCATACATCGACAGAATGATGCAGAACGCCGCCACGAACAGCGCGATGCTACCCAGGTGACCCAGGTTCGGAATCAGTCCGTACAGGGCAAAGCCCAGGGCGAAGAACACGAAGTAAGTGTTTTTACGGCCCAGGTAATCTGAGAACGAAGCCCAGAAGAAACGTCCACCGATGTTGAACAGGCTCAGCAAACCGGTGAAACCGGCAGCGATGGCGGCGATTGAAGCCAGTTGCGAGGCGTCCAGCTGACCGAAGGTCAGGTCATTGCCCAGCAACTTGCCAGCGAACACTTCCTGCAACAGCGGCGACGCCATGCCGAGGATGCCGATACCGGCCGATACGTTCAGGCACAGCACCAGCCACACCAGACGGAACTGCGGCGTCTTCCAGGCCACATTCACGTGAACATGACGATGAGTGATCATCGCGTTCGAGGCTTTTTTCGCCGGGGCCGTCCAGCCTTCTGGCTTCCAGCCGGTTGGCGGAACGCGGTAGGACAGCGCGCCACCGATCATGAACACGAAGTAGATCGCGGCCATCACCAGAAAGCTCTGCCAGACGCCGACGCTGGTTGGCGAAGCGAAATGCCCCATCAGCGCCGCCGCCAGCGGAGCGCCGACCATTGCGCCGCCGCCGAAGCCCATGATCGCCATGCCGGTCGCCATGCCGCGCTTGTCCGGGAACCACTTGATCAGGGTCGACACCGGCGAAATGTAACCCAGGCCCAGGCCGATACCGCCAATGACCCCGGAGCCGATCCACATCAGCCAGATCTGGTGGGTATACACCCCCAGCGCCGAAATCAGCAGACCGCCACACCAGCACAGTGCCGATACGACACCGGCCTTGCGCGGTCCGGCATGTTCCAGCCAGCCACCCCAGATGGCGGCCGAGCAACCGAGGAAGATGAAGAATAGGGTGTAGATCCAGCCGAGCATCGAGATCGGCCAGTCACACTGGGACGAAAAGACTTGTGCGATAAAACTCATGTCGGGTGCGCAGGCCACCGGAGCGGTGATACCCAGCGCCTTGGACAGCGGCAACCAGAACACCGAAAAGCCGTAGGCCATGCCGATGCACAAGTGGATGGCCAGCGCGGCCGGTGGCACCAGCCAACGGTTGAAACCGGGCTTGGCGATGATCCGCTCCTTGGACAGGAACGCAGGCTGGTCGGCACTGAAGCCGTCCGCCGTGATGCTCGTGGTCATTGTGTATCCCCCAATTATCAGTATGGTTCGCCAGCCACAGTTCACTCCCGGCCTTTATGCACGCAGGCATGACCGTTTTTTCGGTCGAGCGCCTCGTTGTGCGACAACAGGTCGCAGAAGGACGGACGAACGGGCAAAGGTTACCATCTGCAAGTGGCAGAAAAACCAAACTGACATCACGTTTTGTACGTCATCTGATCTCCATCGCTTCATGACCTCACAGGAATCACCATGCCGATCATTGTCGAGCCGCTGAACCAAGCCACTGCCAAGGATCGGCAGGATCTGCAGAAGATCTACTGCGACGCCCCGGACTGGCTGTTCGCCCCTTTTTCAGGGGCCGCACAGTTGATCGAAGACTGTTTGCGCGACGGCACACTGATCGCCGGACGCTTCAATGATCGCCTGCTGGGCGCGGCCCGCTTGCAAAGGCACCAAGACGCCTGGCACTTGTCCCAAATATGTGTGCGAAAAATTACCCGTCGCCGTGGTGTTGCCGAGCGACTGGTTGCCGAAGCCCAGAAAATGGCCGCGCAATCGGGCATGCCCCTGCGCCTGCTGGCGCCTGCCGGGCATCTGGAGGCTCAGGCGCTGGCCGCCAAGCTGAAACTGCCGCTGGATGTATTGCCGGCGTGATCACTGACCGGTCGTCTGTTCGGGGGCGCTATACTCCTCGGCTAAATTTTGAATTCGACTAATTACAAGGACTCGCCCATGAAAGCGTTCGGCAAAATCCTGGGTCTGGTACTTCTCGGGCTGTTGCTGATCATTGTGGCGCTGGGCTTTGCCCTGACCCACCTCTTCGATCCCAACGACTACAAAGACGAGATTCGCCAGATTGCCCGCGACAAGGCTCACATCGAGCTGACGCTCAATGGCGATATCGGCTGGAGCCTGTTCCCGTGGCTGGGCCTGGAGCTGCACGACGCCAGTGTGGCGACCCTGATCAAGCCGACCGAGCCGTTTGCCGATTTGCAGATGCTCGGCCTGTCGGTGCGCGTACTGCCGCTGCTGCGCCGTGAAGTGCAGATGAGCGACGTGCGCGTCGAGGGCCTGAACCTGCGCCTGAACCGCGACAAGGACGGCCACGGCAATTGGCAAGACGTCGGCAAGCTGCCGGCAGTGGCCAACACCGACGCGACCAGCACCCCGCCGGCCGCTGGCGAACCTGCGCCCGAAGCGAGCGTCGCGGCGGAAAAGCCGCCGCAGCCGATTCGCCTGGACATCGACAGCCTGACCGTGAACAACGCACGGGTTGAATACACCGACGAACGAACCGGCAAGAGCTTCAGCGCCGAAAGCATTCAGTTGAGCACCGGTGCGGTTCACGACTCCGTCAACATTCCCCTCAAGCTCACGGCTTTCCTGTCAGCCAACCAGCCGGCATTGCGAGTGCGTACCGAGCTCAACGGTGAGGTGCGGATCGCACGTGCACTGCAGCGCTATCAGCTCGAAGACATGAGGTTGTCCGGCGAAGTGACCGGCGACCCATTACAAGGCAAGACCATGACCTTCTCCGCCCAGGGCCAGCTGGTGCTGGACAAGGCCGCCAATGTCGCCGAGTGGACCGGCATCAAAATCTCCGCCAACCAACTGCGGGCACTGGGTGAACTGAAGGTCAACGACCTCGACAAGACCCCACAAGTCAGCGGCGGCATCTCGATTGCCCAGTTCGACCTGGCGAAATTCGTCGATAGCATCGGCCAGAAACTCCCGGCCATGGCCGAAGGCAGCCTGAGCAAGGTCGAACTGGTCAGCCGTCTGGCAGCAACACCCACCAGCCTGGCGTTCGACAACGTCAACCTGAAAGTCGACGACAGCACCTTCAGCGGCCGCATTGCCGTCGAAGACTTCTCCAAGCAGTCGCTGCGCGCCGTGCTCAAGGCCGACACCTTCAACGTCGACCGTTACCTGCCGCCGAAGTCCGCCGAGGCCAATAGCGCGACACAAGTGCGTCAGGCCGAAGTCGCCAGCACCGAAGCCGATGCCATGGCCGGCGCCGGCAGTACTCCGTTGCCACCCGCGCCGACCAAGGACGCCTGGAGCAGCGAGCGCCTGTTGCCCGTGGAACGCTTGAGCAAGCTCGATGTGGACGCCGACCTGACCTTCGGCCAGTTGACCCTGCAAAAATTGCCGATCCATAACGCCGCGCTCAAGGCCACCGGCCAGGGCGGCCTGCTGACGCTGGGCAACCTGCGCGGCGACCTGTACGAGGGCAACTTCGAAACCACCGGCACGCTCGATGTACGCCAGCCAGTGCCGGCGTTGAACCTGCAGACGAAGATCAGCCGGGTACCGGCAGAAAAAATCCTCGAAAGCCAGGGCAAGAACCCGCCAGTCAAAGGCCTGGTCACGCTCAACAGCAGCCTGACCGGCAGCGGCAACAGCCAGAAAGCGTTGATCGAAACCCTCAACGGCAACGCCAGTTTCGTCATCAACAATGGCGTGCTGCTCAACGCCAACCTCGAGCAACAGCTGTGCAAAGGCATCGCCACGCTCAACCGCAAAACCCTCAACGGCGAACCCCGGGGCAAGGACACACCCTTCCAGGAGCTCAAGGGCAACCTGACCTTGCGTAACGGCGTGGCCAGCAACCCCGACCTGAAAGTGCGCATCCCGGGCATGACCGTCAACGGTGACGGTGACATCGATCTGCGAGTACTGGGCATGGACTACCGCGTCGGCATCATCGTCGAAGGCGATACCAGCGCCATGCCGGACCCGGCCTGTCAGGTCGGCGACAAGTTTGTCGGTGTCGAGTGGCCACTGCGCTGCCGCGGCCCGCTGGAGCTGGGCGCCAAGGCTTGCCGTTTGGATAACGACCGCATGAGCCAGGTCGCGGCCAAACTGGCTGGCGACAGGATCAGCGAAAAAATCGACGAGAAATGGGGCGACAAGGTCAACCCGAAACTCAAAGACGCGCTCAAGGAGCTGTTCAAGCGATGAGAGCCGAGCAGTTTTCAACGGCGGTGCTGGACTGGTTCGACCGCCACGGCCGGCACGATTTGCCCTGGCAGCAGGACATCAACCCGTATCGGGTATGGGTCTCGGAAATCATGTTGCAGCAGACCCAGGTCAGCACCGTGCTGAACTACTTCGACCGCTTCATGGCCTCGTTGCCAACGGTCGAAGCCCTGGCGGCGGCACCGGAAGACGAAGTGCTGCACCTGTGGACGGGCCTGGGTTACTACACCCGCGCGCGCAATTTGCAGAAGACCGCGAAGATCGTCGTCGAGCAGTACGGCGGCGAGTTTCCCCGGGATGTTGAAAAACTTACTGACTTGCCGGGGATCGGCCTGTCCACCGCTGGCGCCATTGCCAGCATCAGCATGGGCCTGCGCGCGCCGATCCTCGACGGCAACGTCAAACGGGTGCTGGCGCGATTTACCGCACAAGAGGGCTACCCCGGCGAGCCGAAGGTCGCCAAACAGCTCTGGGCCAACGCTGAGCGCTTTACGCCGCAGACCCGAGTCAACGCCTACACCCAGGCGATGATGGACCTGGGCGCCACACTCTGTACCCGCAGCAAACCGAGCTGCCTGCTGTGCCCGCTGGAAAAGGGCTGTGAGGCGCACATGCTCGGCCTGGAAACCCGCTACCCGATCCCCAAGCCGCGCAAAGCCATCCCGCAGAAACGCACATTGATGCCGATGCTCGCCAACAACGACGGCGCGATCCTGCTTTACCGTCGCCCGTCCACGGGCCTGTGGGGCGGTTTGTGGAGCCTGCCGGAACTCGACGACCTCGACGACCTGCCGCATCTGGCATCGCAGCACTCGCTGGAGCTGGGCACTCAAAAGGCATTGCCGAGCCTGGTGCACACCTTCAGCCATTTTCAGTTATCCATCGAACCCTGGCTGGTTCTGGTCCAGGAGTCCGGCCATCACGTGGCCGAGGCTGACTGGCTCTGGTATAACCTCGCCACCCCGCCGCGCCTGGGCCTTGCCGCCCCGGTCAAAACCTTGCTCGAACGCGCGGCCGCCGTATTGAACGCAGGAGAGTCGTCATGACCCGCACCATCATGTGCCGCAAGTACAAAGAAGAATTGCCAGGCCTGGAACGTGCTCCGTTCCCGGGCGCCAAAGGCCAGGACATTTTTGACCACGTCTCGCAAAAGGCCTGGGCCGACTGGCAGAAGCACCAGACCCTGCTGATCAACGAAAAACGCCTGAACATGATGAACGCCGAAGATCGCAAATATCTTCAGGGCGAGATGGACAAGTACTTCTCCGGCGAGGATTACGCCAAGGCCGAAGGCTACGTGCCGCCGTCGGAATAACCCCGATTTATCGGGGGTCGGAACGTAAGCGACGGTAATAATTAAAATTTTTTTGAAAACTTGCTTGACGACCCCCTGAAAAACCCGTTTAATGCGCCCCGTTGCCCAGATAGCTCAGTCGGTAGAGCAGGGGATTGAAAATCCCCGTGTCGGCGGTTCGATTCCGTCTCTGGGCACCAAATACCGAAACCCTGAATCGCAAGATTCAGGGTTTTTTTATGCCTGCGATTTGATGAGGCACCGGTCCAGTCACCATCGAAGCAACAATTCCCACCTCCTCTCGCCACGCCAGCAAGTACCCGTGATGGTTGCCGAGGCTGAGTCCCCAAAAGCTTCAGACATTGGAAATCGGCCCTTCCTGGCAGTCGCTTGGTTTGTCGGAACGCTCCGTATGCTTTAACGGAATTGGATGACATACGCTGATCATCGGCTTGTGCAGAATCGGAGGATAAGCTGCCGTACAGGTGGGAGCAGAGACACAACAGGGAAGACAATGACTGAGGCCATTCAACGAGATGTCGAAACCGCTGAGTTTTTTACTGAACAAGAAATCAGAACATTCCGCTTTGATATTCAGCAGGCAACATTGCTTAACAAGTTCGCCGAAGAACTGGCCGCCATCGGCGGGCCACAGGTAAGGGGAGCCAAGTCCAAAGCCTCTCTGGCAGCCACCGAATTAAAGTTCTCGTTTTCGAATGACCAATGCGAATTGCTGGGTGCCTACTCTGATGGCCTTGTTTGCGTGCTGATCTTTGAAGGGCTGCAAAAAATCACCGATGTCAGCCCTCCAAGTGAATTGCCAGACCTGAAATTCCTGGAAAATCGTCACGACGTCCTTTGCTTGGCCGCCCGTAATCAGATCTTGTTGAAACTGGTGGGTAACAGTGCCTTTGCCTATGACATGGACAATGAAGGAAAACTGGTTCGACTGGTGGCCAACTTCAAGGGCGGCGGATTGACCAGAATCCCTGCCGAGCCGGACATAAAAGAACTGAGTTCCCATTCCGGCCTCGCACTTGGCCCGCATACAGAGGCGCCTTACTGGTGCGCTGTGAACGCGAAAGACGGGCATTCGCCCTCTCCATCGTCGCTCATACTTTCCGCCTTGTGGAACCCGAGCCTGGAGCCTACGCGAGTCATTCCACTACCTCCCATACTCGAAAAAATTGGCGTCACCAACTGCCTCGCGCTGACCACGGGTAACTTCCAGTTCACTCGTAGTGACTCCTTTGTCAGCGGCAAAGGGGAAGATGGCCGCAACGTTTCGATTCTGGAGTTCGACGACAAGGCAGGGTTCACAGCCCGCTTTAACTCGTATCGTTTTTCGGTCAATGACAACGCCTCGACCTTTGTGAAAACGGCTTACACCGCCCTTTGCCAGGGTGTGGGTGAAGCAACACCGGTCGAATACACGCTGACCCAGGAATCGGCCATAGTCATCAATAACATCAGGGCTCTGCACTGTCGCGATGTCATCAAAGACAACAGACGGGTCTTGGTTCGTATTTTCGGACTTTCAAAATTTTCTTCCCCCATCGTTGTTTCCGAGGACCCGCTAGTGCTTCAGGGCTGATTTTTTATGTGATCAGGCTGTTGAACGACCAGTCATGTGATTACTGGCCAATAACCATAAAGAGAGAATGCAATGTCTTGGGATGTAATTGGCATGTTGGCGCTCGTCGCTTTTTGCGCCGGTTTTTTTGATGCGATTGCCGGTGGTGGCGGTTTGATCACCTTGCCTGCATTGTTCCTGGCAGGTGTAGATCCCATCAGTGCGATTGCCACGAACAAGTTCCAGGCCGCTTCGGCAACTGTTTCGGCAACTGTAACCTTTGCTCGCAAAGGAATGATCGAGTGGCGCGAAGGCCGTTTCCTGGTTATCTGCGGATTTATTGGCGGCGCCAGTGGTGCCTTGTTGGTCAGCTCTATTGATAAGCGCTATCTGGAAGTTTGCGTACCTATCATGCTGATCCTGGTAGCCATCTATTTTGCGCTCTCTCCAAAGCTGGCCAATGAAGATCGACGCAAGAGAATCGGCATTCTGCTTTTTTCGTTTAGCGTTGCGCCGATTCTTGGCTTCTACGACGGTATATTTGGCCCCGGTGTGGGCTCTTTCTTTATCGTCGGATTCGTACTGCTCTGCGGCTTGGGCATGATGCGGGCCATGAGCTTTACCAAACTTGCCAACGCCTCATGCAATCTCGGTTCTCTGTCGGTCTTTATCACCAAAGGTGTGATTATCTGGCCGGTAGCCATTGCCATGGCTTTGGCAGCCTTCGTCGGCGCTCAATTGGGTGCACGGGCCGCTGTTCGGGTCGGACCACGGTTGATCAAACCTATGTTGATCGTGGTCTGCTGCGCCTTGGCCATCAAGCTGCTGAGCGTAGAAACCAACCCTTTAC
The DNA here is from genome assembly GCF_056402255.1 of Pseudomonas sp. P4_B4. Taxonomy (NCBI): domain Bacteria; kingdom Pseudomonadati; phylum Pseudomonadota; class Gammaproteobacteria; order Pseudomonadales; family Pseudomonadaceae; genus Pseudomonas; species Pseudomonas sp. P4_B4. Next base: position 181,914 of record NZ_JBFUHS010000007.1, on the reverse strand, counting down.
GCGTTGCACTCATCCAAACATTGGCGTCGTTATGATCGTCACGTCGGTGATGACCAGCGCGTCCTAATGCTTGGGATCTGACGATACCCCCACTTCGCCGCTTCGCCAGACCCTCAATCTTCATTTGAAAAAACCCGCGTATCCATCACCGGGATCGCGGGTTTTGTCGTTTCTGGCCTTGAGCCTTGAGCACCAATGGTTCAGAGCCTCTCGTTAACTCGCATCATTCCAGTGGAAAACCAGGTTACGGGCTGCACCACTGCCAACATCGGCAACGTCCTTCCGTGTTTCTCCGTGATGCGTCGCAATGACGGTGTATTTACCGGCAGGCAGTTTCACGTAAACCAGCGGACCGGCGTCATTGAGCGTCAGCACGGTCTGCCCCGGGGCTTTCTGAATAACTACATTCACGTCAGGAGAGTATTCATTTCCCGTCCCGACAGAGAACGTCATGTGCAGGTTATAGCCGGTGGTCTGCTGGATGGCCTTGGACTCATCCTCGCCGATACCGCCGGACAGGTAGGTGATGCCGTTTTGCTCCTGGCTTTGCACCTGCACCCCCGAGCTGTCGATTGGCTCAAGGCTGGCGGCAGGTGACATCGCTGGAAACATCAGCACGCCTACAGCAGTGAGGGGCAACAGGAGTGAATGGAAGTATTTCATGATGACGACTCCCGGGTTCTGCAGAACCCAATCGTTACACTCTTTGGATTTCCAGTCGGAGGGATGGGTTTAGATTGATTTGGCTTGAGTACGAAACGTACTACGCCATTTGTTCCTCAGCCCTCGCCCGGATTCAGACCTGTCCTGCCTGAGAACCCGGTATTTCCTGCCTGTTTCTCAGTAACACCCGGCATCTTCGAAGGGTGCTCACTTGTCATTCTCTTTCGCTGTTCAACTTGCTGCGGAAGACCTCATGACGACCCTCACACCCAACGACACTCACGATCCACATCTGGCATCACTGCTTGGCAACCTTGGAAAATTGATCCATCAGGCACGTCAGAAGGTGCTTCGGGCGGTCGATACTGTTCAAGTGCAGACCTGTTGGCAGATCGGGCGACATATTGTCGAGTTCGAGCAGCAGGGGGCTCGGCGGGCGAGATATGGCAAACGCTTACTGGCCACTTTGGCAAAAGTACTCAGTGCCGACTTCGGCAAAGGCTTTGACGAACGCAATCTGCGTTACATGCGAGATTTTTATCAAACTTTTCCAATTTGGAACGCAGTGCGTTCCGAATTGAGCTGGACCCACTACCGCCGCTTGCTTCGGGTCGACAACGACAGCGCTCGTCTCTGGTACATGAACGAAGCAGTTACCCAAAACTGGTCAAGCCGAGCGCTGGAGCGCCAGATCAATACGTTGTACTACGAACATCTGCTGGCGAGCCGCGATCGCGGCAGCGTCAAGCAGGAGGCCGCCACCCACATTCAAAACATGAAGGCCAGCCCTCGGGATTTCATCCGTGATCCGGTGGTACTGGAGTTTCTTGGTTTACCCACTGCCGGCAAGCTTCAGGAAAGCGAGATCGAACAAGCGCTGATCGAACAACTGCAGGGCTTCTTGCTTCAGCCGGGAAAGGGCTTCGCTTTCATTGCCCGTCAGCAACGCATCAGTATCGGCAGCAAAGACTTCTGCATCGATCTGGTGTTCTACAACTACTTGCTCAAGTGCTTCGTCATCGTCGATATCAAGCGCGGTGAACTGACCCATCAGGATCTGGGGCAGATGGACATGTACTTGAGCATGTACGACAACCTCAAACGTGGCGCGCAAGACAGTCCCACGGTCGGCATCATTCTCTGCGCGCAAAAGGATGAATCCGTGGTGCGTTACTCAGTGCTGGAAGGCAACGAGCAACTGCTCGCCAGCAAGTACAAGCTTGTCCTGCCGAGTGAAGAGCAACTTCGTAACGAACTGGACAGGCAATGGGCGGCACTTGAAGAACGACTGCCCGATCAACAACCGCGTTGAGACGAACGGATTGTTCATCAACGGCATCAAGACTATCGTTGGCAGCTACCCGCAAAGGACTGACGCCGATGAATTTGCAGGACACGCCTCCACTGGCCCCCATTCAAATCGAGTTGCCGCTGCCGGATACCACCCCCGGCAAACCGTTCAAGGAAACCGCCGCGGACGGTTTCATCCTCGGTGGCTTCACCTGGCGACACGCCTCTCAGGACGCCGCTCGTCCGGTGGTGATCATCAATGCCGCCACGTCGGTCCGTTGCCGGCATTACTCACGTTTTGCCGACTACCTGTTCGACCACGGCTTCGATGTCATCACCTATGACTACCGCGGCATCGGCGAGTCGCGGCCGGCATCGCTCAAGGGGCTTCAAGCCTCGTGGAGCGATTGGGGTGCGCTGGATTTCGAGGCGATGCTCAAGCGCGCACAGCGTGAGTTCCCAAGGCAGCCTATCGATGTGGTCGGCCACAGCTTTGGCGGCTGTGCAGCGGGCCTGGGGGCGTCCGGGCACCTGATCCGGCGTCTGGTGACGGTCGGTGCACAATTCGCCTACTGGCGCGACTATGCGCCGGCCCATCGCTGGCGCATGTTCGCCAAGTGGCATGTGCTGATGCCGCTGGTGACGATGATCTACGGCTACTTTCCGGGCAAACGCCTTGGCTGGCTGGAAGACACACCCGCCGGCGTGGTCCGAGACTGGAGCCTTTCCACTGCCCGCTACGAGAATCGCTCCAGCGGCCGCACAATCAGCAAAACCGCCGGGCAGCTGCCCTTTGCCGGTGTCACCGCGCAAACCCTGGCCATCAGCATTAGCGACGATCCCTACGGCACGGTCCCGGCCATCGAGCGCCTGCTCGGCTACTTCACCGGCAGCACAAACTCTCACCTGCGCATCCACCCCGAAGACATCGGCGAAGAAGAAGTCGGACATTTCGCCTTTTTTCGCAGCGCATACCAAGCCACACTATGGCCCATTGCATTGGCCTGGCTGCAAAACGGCGAGCTGGCCCCCGATACCCCCGGGCGGCGAGTGCCACGCAGCTAGGCCTTTTGCCCTTTCAACGAATACGGAACGACGCCCATGGCCTCCGCCAACAAGCAGCAAAAACGCGCCTCCCGCGCCAAGGCCAAGGCCAAGCAGAACCGCACCCAGCGGGCTGCCGCGCCGGTGGAACTGGACCCGAACGACGATCGCATCGACTTCGAGTCGGTGGACCTGACCGAACTGTTCAAGAAAATGATCGACGCCGAAAAAATCAGCCAGCAAGCCCTGTGCACGGCCTTCCTCGAAGACCCGCTGCTGGAACTGGTGTACGAGCAGGAAGGCGAAGAAGGCGCGATGGACTTCATCCTTGCCGCGTTGATCGAGTATCGCCAATGGGCGACCGAAACCGACGAAGCCGGCGCCCTGGCGTGGATCGAATCACCGGCCTTCCAGGCCGACTACGTGGCGGCGTCCGACGCCATTGCCGCGCAAACCCAACAGAAACCGAACTGAGTTCCCATGGCCTCCCTGAACAAGCAACAGAAACGCGCCAAACGCGCAAAAGCCAAAGCCAAGCAGATCAATATCCACGGCCGCAAACCCGCCGCGCTGGACGATGACCTTGGCCACCTTGCCGAGCCGATCCCGGAATACACCCTGGCAATGTTCAGCAAAATGCGCGACGCGGAAGCCGTCAGCCGCAGCGAAATGCTCTCGGTGTTGCTGAGGAACCTCGCCTTTATCATCATCGACCATCCAGAACTGCTGGACATGGAAAACGCCGACGACGAAGGCATGGCCGCCACCCACCTGGCCGCCGACATGCTGATCGACTACCGCATGTGGGCCGACGGCATGGATCGCGAGACCGCCCAGGTCTGGCTGAGCGAGCCGCAGTTCATCGCCGATTTCGGCGCTGCACTGGATGTCTACCGCGAGTCGCTGGAAGTACCGGAAGAAAAAGCCGAGTAAGGGTTACGCCCAAACAAAAACGGCCGCTTGTCATCTCTGACAGCGGCCGTTTTGCGTTACGCGGTATGGATCAGTTCAGCACCACCGCGCCGCGTTTTTCCAGGTTGCGGCGGCGAGCCACCAGCAAACCAGCCGCTACCACCAGAGCACTGAGCAAGCCGGTCGCGAGGATTTCCACGCGATGGGCTTCCTGGAACAGCATGATGGTCAGGGCCGCGACGATGAACACGATCACCGCGTAGGTCAGGCCCGGGAACAGCCACATGCTGAAGGCGATTTTCTCGCCGCGCGCTATACGCTGCTTACGCATGCGCAGTTGCGAAATCGCAATTACCAGGTACACCAGCAATGCGATGGCGCCGGAGCTGGCCAGCAGGAATTCGAACACGGCAGCCGGAGCCACGTAGTTGGCGAAGGTCGCCAGGAACGCTGCGCCAGTGGACAACATCACTGCCCAGTAAGGCGTGCCACTTTTGTTGGTGCGCGTGGACATCGCCGGCGCATCGCCGCGTTTGCCCAGGGAAAACATCATGCGCGACGACGTGTAGAGCGCCGAGTTCAGGCAGCTGGTCACAGCAACCAGTACCACAATGTCGACGATCATCTTGGCGTTCGGGATGCCCATGCGTTCAAGCACAGTCTGGTAGGAACCAAGGCTGGCCAGGATCGGGTCGTTCCATGGCACCAGGGCCACAACGATGAAGATCGACACGAGGTAGAACAAGCCGATCCGCCAGATCACCGAGTTGGTGGCCTTGGAGATTTGCTTGCCCGGATCTTTCGATTCCGCGGCCGCGATGGTCACGATTTCGGTGCCCATGAAGGAGAACATGGTGGTCAGGATCGCACCCAGCACCGCGCCCATGCCGTTTGGCAGGAAGCCTTGGGTGTCGAACAGGTGCGAAACACCGCTGACCTGGCTGTTCGGCAGGAAGCCGAAGATCGCCAGGACGCCGAGCACAATGAAACCAATGATTGCCACAACCTTGATCAGGGCGAACCAGAACTCGAACTCACCGTAGTTCTTTACGCTGAAGAGGTTGGTCACGGTCAGCAGCATCGTGATGACCAGAGCGAAGGCCCAGATGTCCACGCCTGGGAACCAGGCATGCAGGATGGTCGCGGCGGCGTTGGCTTCCAGTGGAATCACCAGCACCCAGAACCACCAGTACAACCAGCCGATGGTGAAACCGGCCCAGTGACCGATCGCGCGGTCGGCGTAAGTCGAAAACGAACCGGTGTCCGGCGAGGCAACGGCCATTTCGCCGAGCATGCGCATCACCAGCACCACCAACATGCCGGCGGCGGCGTAAGCCAACAGAACAGCCGGACCTGCAGCAGCGATGGCGTGACCCGAGCCAACAAACAAGCCGGCGCCGATAACCCCGGCAATCGACAGCATGGTCACGTGGCGCGGTTTGAGCCCCTGTTCGAGGCCATTAGAGCTTTGGGTACTGCTCATTAAAACTACCTTTGTAAGGAGAAGCGAATGCGTGCATCCCGTTCGGCGAACCTTCTCGTAAAAAGAAGCCAACGGGGCGTTCTGGATTCTGCACGCAATAATTGCGCCAAAATATTTCAAAACCCTCTAACCCGGCGATCTCGCCTTGACCGGACAGTCATCGCAACCCATTGAATTCACTGGCACTTTGCCAGAACGTTACCCTGCGACCCACTTTGTGTGGTGAATCAATGCACCGGAAACACACCTGAAAATGGCTCTGCGCACATTAAAAGTGCACTAGCGGTGCATTTGGCCGGATAGCGCTTCCAACACCCTGTCAAAGCTGGCAACATCGCGCCTTTTTTTGCGGCAGCCACCGCGCTTTTTATCGACAGGCAAGGTTCAAACAGCTGTTCGGTTGTTGATGGGGCGACAGTCTGCTGCGCCGATGCGACAACCTGCCACGCACCAGCCGTTTACCGTCCGTAGCGCTGTTGGCTGCCATTGAAACGCTATGCTAGGTTGGCCGCCTCGCCAGGAAGGCCGCCAACAGCAGGAGCGCAACATATATGAGGAACGCACATGGCTGAGGCCACGCCCGCGCTTGAAATCCGCAACTTGCACAAACGCTACGGTTCGCTGGAGGTGCTCAAAGGCATCTCGCTGACCGCCCGCGACGGCGATGTGATCTCGATCCTGGGTTCCTCCGGCTCCGGCAAGTCCACGTTCCTGCGGTGCATCAACCTGCTGGAAAACCCGCACCAGGGCCAGATCCTGGTCGCTGGCGAAGAACTCAAGCTCAAGGCCGCGAAGAACGGTGAACTGGTGGCCGCCGACGGCAAGCAGATCAATCGCCTGCGCAGCGAAATCGGTTTTGTGTTTCAAAACTTTAATCTGTGGCCGCACATGAGCGTGCTCGACAACATCATCGAAGCCCCGCGCCGTGTGCTCGGCCAGAGCAAGGCCGAAGCCATCGAAGTGGCCGAAGCCCTGCTGGCCAAGGTCGGTATCGCCGACAAGCGCCATGCCTACCCGGCGCAGTTGTCCGGCGGCCAGCAACAACGCGCGGCCATCGCCCGCACCCTGGCCATGCAGCCCAAGGTCATCCTGTTCGACGAGCCCACCTCGGCGCTTGACCCGGAAATGGTCCAGGAAGTACTTAATGTCATCCGCGCGCTGGCCGAAGAAGGCCGCACCATGCTGCTCGTGACCCACGAAATGGGCTTCGCCCGTCAGGTCTCCAGCGAAGTGGTGTTCCTCCACCAGGGCCTGGTAGAAGAGCAAGGATCGCCACAGCAGGTGTTTGAAAACCCGCTCTCGGCGCGCTGCAAACAATTCATGTCCAGCAACCGCTAACGGAGCTACCCACATGCAGAACTACAAAAAGGTCTTCCTGGCTGCCGCCGTCACCCTGGCGTTCAGCGCCGGTGCCATGGCCGAAACCCTGAAGATGGGCATCGAAGCGGCTTACCCGCCGTTCAACAATAAAGATGCCAGTGGCAATGTCGTCGGCTTCGACAAAGAGATCGGCGACGCCCTGTGCGCCAAGATGAAAGTCGAGTGCACCGTCGTGACCTCCGACTGGGACGGCATCATCCCGGCCCTGAACGCCAAGAAGTTCGACTTCCTGATCTCCTCGATGTCGATCACCGACGAGCGTAAGCAAGCGGTGGACTTCACCGACCCGTACTACTCCAACAAGCTGCAGTTCATCGCCAAGAAAGACATCGACTTCAAAACCGACAAGGTGGCGCTCAAAGGCAAGATCATCGGCGCCCAGCGCGCGACCCTGGCCGGCACCTTCCTGGAAGACCACTATGGTGACGACATCACCATCAAGCTCTACGACACCCAGGAAAACGCCTACCTCGACCTGACTTCCGGTCGTCTGGACGGCATCCTGGCCGACAAGTACGTCAACTACGAATGGCTGAAAAGCGACGCCGGCCGTAGCTACGAGTTCAAGGGCGACCCAGTGGAAGAAAGCGACAAGATCGGTATTGCCGTGCGCAAGAAGGACCCGATCCGCGAGAAGCTGAACTCCGCGCTGAAAGAAATCGTCGCTGACGGCACCTACAAGAAGATCAACGACAAGTACTTCCCGTTCAGCATCTATTGATACTGACCTGCCTGACCGGCGCCTGATGGCGCCGGTTCTCGGCCTTGCCTGCCGCGATTTGAAAAGAAATCCATGATTATCGACCTCTACGGATTCGGCCCGGCGCTCGCCGCTGGCGCGCTGATGACTGTGAAACTGGCACTCTCGGCCCTGTGCCTGGGGCTGGTACTCGGTCTGCTCGGCGCCTTGGCCAAGACTTCCCCGTACAAGCCGCTGCAATGGCTTGGCGGTACTTATTCGACCCTGGTTCGCGGCATCCCGGAATTGCTCTGGGTGCTGTTGATCTACTTCGGCACGGTCAACCTGATGCGTGCCCTGGGCGAGTTCTTCGGCAACCCCGACCTTGAACTCAATGCCTTCGCCGCCGGTGTAATCGCGCTGGGCCTGTGCTTCGGCGCCTACGCCACGGAAGTGTTTCGCGGTGCGATCCTTGCCATTCCCAAAGGCCATCGCGAAGCCGGTGTGGCCCTGGGCCTGTCGAAATGGCGCATCTTCACCAAGTTGATCATGCCGCAGATGTGGCGCATCGCCCTGCCCGGCCTGGGCAACCTGTTCATGATCCTGATGAAAGACACCGCGCTGGTGTCGGTGATCGGCCTGGAAGAAATCATGCGTCATGCGCAAATCGGCGTGACCGTCTCCAAACAGCCGTTCACCTTCTATATGGTGGCCGCGTTCATGTACCTGAGCCTGACGGTTCTGGCGATGACCGGCATGCACTTCCTGGAAAAACGTGCCGCTCGCGGCTTCGCGAGGAGCACCCAATGAACTGGGAAGTCATCATCAAATGGCTGCCGAAACTGGCCCAGGGCGCAACCCTGACCCTGGAACTGGTGGCCATCGCTGTGATCGCCGGTTTGCTGCTGGCCATTCCACTGGGCATCGCCCGCTCGTCGCGCCTGTGGTGGGTACGGGCATTTCCCTACGGCTACATCTTCTTTTTCCGTGGTACGCCGTTGCTGGTTCAGCTGTTCCTGGTCTACTACGGCCTGGCGCAGTTCGACGCGATCCGTAACAGTTCGATGTGGCCGTACCTGCGCGATCCCTTCTGGTGCGCCACGGCGACCATGACCTTGCACACTGCGGCCTACATTGCGGAAATCCTGCGGGGCGCCATTCAGGCGATACCACCGGGCGAGATCGAGGCGGCGCGGGCGCTGGGCATGTCCAGACCCAAAGCGCTGTTCTACATCATCCTGCCGCGCGCCGCGCGCATCGGCCTGCCGGCCTACAGCAACGAAGTGATCCTGATGCTCAAGGCCAGCGCCCTGGCCAGCACCGTGACCCTGCTGGAACTGACCGGCATGGCCCGCACCATCATTGCCCGGACCTACCTGCCGGTGGAGATCTTCTTCGCCGCGGGCATGTTCTACCTGGTGATGGCCTATGTGCTGGTGCGCGGTTTCAAGCTGCTGGAGCGCTGGTTGCGCGTCGATGCCTGCCAAGGGCGTTGATGCCGGCGTGTTGACGGGCGAGGCCTTGCTCGCCCGCTTCACCGCGCTGGATGCTTTTCTGACAGAGCATCAGGCACTGTGGAAACCCCGGCCGTTCACTCATCTACAGCTACCCTGGGAAGCGTCCTACCCGGAGTTAGCCGCATGGCTACGCGAGCGAACGCTGGAAGACGCGGAAAACGCTCACAACCAACCAGCCCTCCTGAATGCACCGGAACCCTTTGCTTCCTTGGCAAGGATGTCCGTTGCCTTGAGTGCCGAGGATGAATTGCCCGCACGCGCACTCGAAGCGGCGGGCCATCGATTGAACGTCGATGTACCGGGGCGCAAATGGCAGCAGATCGAAGCCTTTGCCAGTCGATTGCAGTTTTCCGAAGCACCGAAGCATTGGCTGGACTGGTGCTCGGGCAAGGGACATCTGGGGCGCCGCCTGTTGCAACCGGGGCAACAACTGACGTGCCTGGAATACGACCCGGCACTGGTAACCAGCGGCCAGGCACTCAGCCAACGCCATCACCTGCATGCGCTGCATATCGAACAGGATGTGCTCGCGGCAGACGCTGCTTCTTTATTGAGTGCGAATCACACGCCTGTCGCGCTTCACGCCTGCGGTGATTTGCATGTGCGGCTGATTCAACTCGCCAGTGCCACAGGCTGCAAACAACTCGCCATTGCACCGTGCTGCTACAACCGGATCAGTCTTGCCCAATACTCGCCGATTTCCTCGGCCGCCAAAGACTCTGGTTTAAAGCTTTCCCTCGACGACCTCGCGCTGCCCATGAGTGAAACCGTTACCGCCGGCGCCCGCGTGCGACGTCAACGCGACACCTCCATGGCCCGACGCCTGGGCTTCGACTTGCTGCAACGACAACTGCGGGGCATGGACGAGTACCTGCCAACCCCTTCCCTGCCAAGCGCATGGCTGGACAAACCCTTCGCCGATTACTGCCATCACCTGGCCGCACTCAAAGAGTTATCCACAATCGGCCCGCAAAATTGGCCAGCCCTCGAAGCCGCCGGTTGGCAGCGACTGGCCGAAGTGCGCAACCTTGAACTACTACGCGGACTTTTCCGACGCCCACTGGAGCTTTGGCTGGTCCTTGACCGGGCACTTTTCCTCGCCGAGCAGGGCTACAGCGTCCGCGTCGGCACCTTCTGCAAAACCCCGCTCACGCCGCGTAATTTTCTGCTCCTGGCCGAACGCGCTTAAACACATCCGGACTGTGGATAACTCTGTTGATGGAATTATCGTGGATCCAATATCCACGCCGGTTTCATGGTCAAATCCATACTGTTCATTTTTTGTACACACACATAAAAAATCGAAAAAACAGGTATTTGCGGACAAACGAGAACGGATCCACAAATTCGGCCTAAACCCAGTGCGCTACCAATGACATTGTGCATAAACATTTAATGAAAACGACATAAATGCCTAATCCCGGACCGCAGACAGGGGAAATTGCACCCTTTCATTACTCTTGATATACACACATGCAAGGGCGCCAGCAGCGCGGCCACGAACAAGAACATTCTTCCGACAGGATGCGCCAGTGACTTTCATTTCTTACGCACAGAATTTCGAAGACATACGCCTGTGGCGCGCCCTCAAAACCGTCGAGAACGGCTTCTACATCGACGTCGGGGCAAACCATCCCACCCATGATTCGGTCACCAAGGCGTTCTATGACAACGGCTGGACCGGCATCAACGTCGAACCGATGCCCAACTACTACGAAGCCCTGTGCCAGCAACGTCCCAAAGACACCAACCTGCAGTGCGCGGCCGGGGAAAGTGCTGACGACCTGACCTTCTACGGAATCGCCGGCACCGGCCTCTCGACCCTCGACCCGGCCATGGCCAAAATGCACAAAGACGCCGGCATGGACGTGCGCAGCCAAACGATCAAGTCCCGCACCCTGACCTCCATCTGCGAAGAACACGCCCAGGGCCGCGCCATTCACTTCCTGAAAATCGATGTCGAAGGCCACGAAGAAACCGTCCTGCGCGGCATGGACTTCAGCCAATGGCGGCCATGGGTGATACTCATCGAAACCCCCTGGGCCCGCGACCAGACCTGGGAAACCCTCGTCACCGACGCCGGCTACCACTCCATCCTGTTCGACGGCATCAACACCTACTACCTCGCCGAAGAACACCTGAACCTCAAACCCGCCTTCGACATCCCGCCGTGCAACCTGGACGAGTTCCAGTTCTGCAAAGGCCACAACTTCAGCCACCCCGTCAGCGACGCCGAACACCAACTCGCCGCCGCCCTGCAACGCGCCGAACAGGCCGAAGCACAGCTGCGCGCGATGCAAAACAGTCGAACCTGGCAAGCCATTCAGAAACTCAAGAAAACCCTGCTGCGCACCTGACCTGAAGCCCGAACAAAAATAGTCAAAATTCAGGGGTTTACAGAAGCCAACCAATCGCTATAATCGTCGCCCTGACACGCCGGTATAGCTCAGATGGTAGAGCAACTGACTTGTAATCAGTAGGTCCCGGGTTCGATTCCTGGTGCCGGCACCACATTAGGCTCCATTGCATTCCACCGAATGCTCTGGAAGCCCCGAAAACCCGCCCTTTGGCGGGTTTTTTCGTTCCAGGACCCTCCGTCGGGATCCAACAAAATCCCCCTTCCCCGAGGGTATGTTAGGGGTACTGCGATTTCCCGGTCAGGAGCGCGTACCCCTATGCCACGTCTAGCGATCCCCCTCAGCGACCTGCAATGCCGCACGGCAAAAACCCGCGAACGCGCCTACAAACTGTTCGACGGCGGCGGCATGTACCTTTTCGTCAAACCCAATGGCGTGAAGACCTGGCGCTTGAAGTACACCAAGCCCAGCGGCAAGGAAGGTACGCTCATCATCGGCAATTACCCCATCGTTACCCTTTCCGTCGCACGACGTAAGCGAGACGAAGCCAAGGCGTTGCTGCTCGACAACCTCGACCCAATGGAAGAAAAGAAGAAGGCCAAGATCGTAGCCCAGCGAGCGGCACTGCTTTTCGAGACCGTTGCTCTGGAGTGGCACGCCGACATGTCCCGTCGCTGGACCGAAGGACACGCTAAAACCGTGATGAGCCGACTGCGTACCCACGTCTTCCCGCTGATCGGCCAACGACCCATCGCTGAACTCGATACCCATGACCTGCTAGAGATCACCCAGCGCATCAAGGAACGCGGCACCATGGATGTGGCGTTAAGGGTACAGAACTACTTATCCACCATCATGCGCGGGGCCAAAAGGGCTCGGCAGATCACCATGAATCCTGCACTGGATCTGGCAGGCTCGATTCACGCGCCGCGCACAGTCCATCGCCCGGCCCTCTCCCTCAACCGCCTACCCGAACTGCTACACCGTATCGACAACTACAACGGCCGCGAGCTGACGCGCCTCGCCGTCCTGTTGACGCTGCACGTATTCGTCCGCTCCAGCGAACTTCGCTTCGCGCGATGGAGTGAGTTCGACCTCCAACGCGCCATGTGGGAAATCCCCGACACGCGCGCACCGATTGAAGGGGTACGCAACTCCACACGTGGGACCAAGATGAACGGTGACATTCAAATGGTTCCGCTTTCGCCGCAGGTCATCGAAATACTGGAGCGCCTGCGCAGCCTCAGTCGTTTTTCAGAGTTAGTGCTACCGGGCGACCACAAATACTGGAAGCCCATGTCCGAGAATACGGTGAACACCATGCTCCGCAACGTCGGCTATGACACCAGCAAGGACGTGTGCGGCCACGGCTTCAGGACCATGGCCTGTAGCGCTCTGCTGGAGTCCGGGTTATGGACCGACGCAGCCATCGAAAGACAAATGAGCCACAAGGAACGCAACCGTGTGCGTGCCGCGTATATCCACAAGGCCGAATTCCTCGAACAGCGCAGGCTGATCATGGCGTGGTGGAGCAACTACATCGACGCCAACCGCCATGGGCATGTGACACCCCACGAATTCGCTCACCCAGTCGGCGACAACATCACAGCCCTACAAAATAGCCGTGGCGCATCCAAACGTGGGTAAGCCTGTGAGATCACCGTTGTCCGCCCTTCCACGCGGGTCCATCCAAGCGGGGCTGCAAAGCCGCCCTGCTTGGATGGACGTCACTTAAAAAATCTAAAGTCCACGCAACTGTCTGTGGAAAACCACTGATTTCCACCGGTGGATAATTTCATCCACAGCCGCAGAAACCCCGACAACTCGAGCCTTGACCCGAATTATCCACAGGCGTAGAAAAGATAGGGCAAAGCGCTGTCGTTGACAGCAACCCAGGTAGCCAGAACCTTTAAGGCTACGCCACACAGTGGTGGTTCTCCCAAAGTGCGATTAGCGTCCGGCGGCTCGCACGGTCACTCACCGAGTGATGGATGCCTACTTCAGATCGTTGCCATTGCGACAAATACATCCCCCTACCCTGCTGCCCTGCAGCAACCTATCTGCTTGGCCATTTCACTGCGCCAACCTGCGCCCGTCTCTTTCTTCTGGAAAGAGACGGGCGCTCCTACCGCTGCTGCAGCCCAACTCGTACAAGGCTCTGCCGCATTTCCCCTCGTGACAATCGGCGTGACAAACACCGATGTCACCAGCAACAGCGATGCAGATGATGGTGCCGCAGCCCAGGGAATGGACTGCACCTGACTGACAGTCAGGCATGCCCCGGTCATCGCATCACTGCCTTCACCCGACTCAGGATCTCGCGGTGCTGGTCTCGTCAACCAGTGCAGCCTCCACCCGCCCACTTCCTCGGAAGTGCTCAGGAGGCCAGATCATGAGATGCCCAAGCTCCCGGTCGTAAGGAGCCGCAAGTCCCGCGTTAGTGGACAACCCTCACAGGTCGCAGGGGCCTTGATCCCTGATAACACTCAACATTCTTGGCGGGATGACGTGGGGAAAAGCTTCAACGTTTTGGCTTCGAGAGGAGTTTGATCATGCTGCTAGTAGGTAGACGCGATGGGCGTAATTTTGGATATGGCCGGCAGCTGAGTTATGCCGGACCGCAGGCGTTGCGCGACCTATTTGGCGGCGGGCATTACGGAACGGTCAAAGCGCACAGTGATCGCTGGCAGGCGTTTGTACGCTGGTGTCGATCGGAGGATGGGCCCGGGTTTAACGATGCACGGCAAATTGATCGGCAAACCTTGTTGGACTACGCGATACATCTGCGTCATCAAGTTGAACAAGGTGACCTCGCCATCACCACCGCGCAAAACCGGCTATCCAGCGTAAACCGAACCATGGCTGCGCTTCGTGGTGATCAGTATGTGAAAGTGCCGAGTCCGAGCAAGGCGTTGGGAATGCAGCGCACCACCATCCGCACGACAGCTCCACAAGGCCAGGATCGCGAACACGTAATACGCATCGTCGATACGCTTTGCGAACACCAACTCTCGCGCGCGGCGGCCATTGCGCAGTTGGCTCGAGCCATCGGCATGCGCCTGCGCGAGGCCATTTTGGCCGACTTACCGCGCTTAAAACGTGAGGCCGAACACTACGGCAAGATCAACATTCAGGATGGCACCAAAGGCGGCCGTTCGGGAGCCTCAGCCCCCCGCTGGATAATGATGGATGAGCACATCCGCGACGCACTGGCATTCGCCTTTCAAGTCTCGCCAGATGGTAGCCGCAACCTGCTTGCACCGAATGAAAGCTACCTCGATTTCCAACGGGGAATCGTCCGCCCTGCCCGAGACATCCTCCATCAGCAAAAGCTCAAAGGCTTCCACGAGTTACGGGCGGCCTATGCGTGCGAACGCTATGAGCAAATCACCCAACATCTCGCGCCCATCAACGGCGGCAGGTGCTACCAGCTCGACCGATGCCTCGATCAGGAGGCCCGAGCACAAATCAGCTATGAACTCGGACACGGCCGCATCGACGTGGTGTCGGCTTACATTGGGGGTCGAACATGAGCAAGCCTTTCGACATGGAGTTGTTCATGACTGGCGTACTCACCGGATCAAATGCTACCCGTCAGCGCCATACTCAACAGGCTAAGATTATCCAAAGTGCAATTTCGGAGCGCTGGGGACGAGAAAGTCCGTGGACTTGGCAGCGAAAACATCTCACGTGGTTTCTGAATCACAGGATGGATAATCAAAAAGAAGCAACGCGATATTACTACCGGCTAACCATCCAGTTGATAGCCGTCCGCCTTGGAAAAAAGAACTCAAACATATGATCACTCTTTTCGGCATGCAACCTCCTGCTGCAGCGCTGTCGATACAGACAATAGAAAATGGCAAACTGAGAGCGATTCAGTAGCTAGAAAGCTGTAGACCGCTCAGCCATCAATTGGCCAGTTTGAACTCAAGAGCGCCCGCTAGCTGATGGATTTAGCTATTCATGGCTTCGGATCAAAAGCACAAATTTCAACAAATTGATTTTTTATGCTGTATTGGCGGCTGACGTCATGTCGACAAATACATGCATCAGACTGATCTGATGAGCGTAGCCAGCCTGCTGTAAGACGCTGGCGTACATATCTAGGCAATTAGGATGGATGGGAGTGGCATTCAAACTAGCAGCCTCGCCATGACCTTTGCGTAAATGCTTGTCGATACTTTTTACAAGTCTGACCGTTGGCTGCTTGATGACGTAGCCGAGCATGACACCCCAGTGGTGTCCTGCTGCATACCTCCCAGAAGCGAAGCGGTCGACTCCTTGAGTGACATAACGTTGATTTAGCGTAGGCTCGTTATCAGCAACGCGCTTGCACTCAACACCGACATAGGCTCCCTCATCACCAAACTGATGTAGGAACTTAAAGATAATATCGATTCGCCCCTGCACATCTGTCGAGGAACTATCGACGTCTAATAGCTCATGCTCCCCCATGATTTCTAGGTTGGTAAGCGAGAGTTGACGTTTCACTCGACGCATTGCTTTTTTCACTAATGTGGTGATAGGAACTTCAAGCATACCGGCCGTCACATATGTGTGGGCTTCCGTAGAGCCGAGGCACAGAAGATCTGAAACAATCGCAATTTCATCTTCTGAAAGATCAAGTGAAGGGCGCCCCACTGGTGTATCAGGAATGAACTGCATGGCGATCCTTCATCCAATGGTCCGCCAAAATGACGTCTGCGTCATTGAGTCCAGTGGTACGCATCCAATAGCGAACCTCGGAAGGCTTGAGAACCAACAATTCGTTGTCACCGTAAATGCGTAGTTGCCGACGCTCATTTAAATAAGGCGGGACATCTAATTTGTTTTGTCCACGCAGCACAGCACCCAGCCGCTCCATGTCTGTGTTATCTCCTAAATGCACGATTGGCTCATCTGTTGCAGCACCTGGCACCATCATGAACTTGACGGCAGTAATACCGGGAATCCCATCAACGATGTTTCCGGCCGCGATTCTGCGCGAATAGACCACAGCCTCCAAATGGCGCACTCGTTTTGCTCGAAGGAATGCATTAACGACCCGTATGACTTCGCCTGCATAAGCGGTTAGCGCAGCAACATCCGGCGTCTTTACGAATGCAAGACGCTGCGCACGACCTTCAAGAAGAAGCATCCGAGCGCGAATAATACTCTCACGAGCAATCACTGTTTCATCACGTTCCAACTCGTATAGATCAAATACCGCCTGATCGAGTGCTTCTAGCGCCTCTGGGTCATCTGGATTAGCAGCTGCGTTACGCTCAGCTTTTACCACTGCAGCCAAATCCGCGCTATCAGCTGTTCTGAGGTCAGGGACTCGAATAGCTAACACATCGTTCGGCTCTACCGTCGGCCGCTCTAATCCCCACGCGGCACCGCCGAATGCCAACTGAAAGGTCGTCAGGCTCGAGTTGAGGATGGCCGTGAGAACATATGCCCACTTCTCGTCGTTATCCGAAAACGAAATACCATAAAAACTCTCGGTATACAGTACGTCGTTTGTGCAGACCGCAGCGCTGTAACGACCAACTTCCACCCCATAATTAGCACTTCCCTTTGGACAAACTACTAAAGGTCCTTTGAAAATACTGGGACGGCGTGATCGATGAAGCGTCAGATGCTTAAATACCGACAATGAGTCAGACTTGATCCGGAACGGAGTAAAAGTATCTGCAGTTAACACTCGAAGCTTAAAGTATTCATCAGGTGCCGGTAGTGCATTAGCACCCTTGACTTGGAAACCTTGGCCTCGAGTTTCTAGCTTTAACAAACCTGCATTATTTAGAGACTCATCCAACGTAGGAAAGCGACGCTCTAATTTTTCGATCAGCCAGCCATCACGCGCAGTACCGAAAGTTGCAGCCTTTAACATGGCGGGCGTCTGCAAGGCTCGCTTCAGCGGCAAGCTTCTGAACTCACCCGGCCCTACATGAAATACTCCGTTGCGTTTAAAGTCTGGCGTCCATGGAATAGAACCGATCATCAAACTGCTCTCTGTACCCGCCAGCGCGCACCGTGCAAAAAACAACAAAGCGGGCCCACTTGCGTCAGGAAATAATCCCTCCTTTCGCAGCGCAGACAGGTTGACCAATGCAACGGGTGTCAGATGACTGAACAGGGCCTGGCGTGCATCGATGGCATATGGGTCCTTTGAAAAGAAAGGCGATGCCTTCATTATCATGCCAATTCGGCCGTGCTCTCCAGCCAGGCGCGAGGCTACCCACAAGAATTCCTGATCGGGGCTGCGACGTGGGCGTGCCGTTTCCTCTTTCCCCAGCCTGCGTTTAGCGCGAGGTTGCTCCTGGCGCACAAATGTCCAAGGGGGATTGCCGACAACCGCATCAAAATAGCGTTCGGTTATTAATGTTGGCAGCTCATCTTGTACTGTATCCGCCTCGAACAATGTGCTGCCTATTAACCGATGAAACTTCAGATCGGCAATATCCGAAACAGGCTCTTCGTCTAATTCAAGTGCCGCCAGATAAAGGCTAAATGCCGCAATACCTAACGCAGATCGGTTTATATCAATGCCATACAAGCGCTTATAAAGTATTTCGCGCACTAACGCTCTGCTAGCAGGCTTGCCTTGTGTGTTTTTCCACACAAGACGCCTGAAAGCCTCAACCAGAAAGGCTCCAGAGCCACAAGTAGGATCTATGATGCGAGCAGTGGCAGGCAGCGCCTCGAATACTGGATCAAGTGTCAAATGCACTAACTCAATAGGAGTGTAGTGAAGTCCTTGATCATCTGCTTGGTCGGCAGCGCTAGAGCGTGCAAACTGCTGATAAATCGAACTTATCAGATCAACGGGAATAACATCGTAACGGAACTGGAACAGCCGTCTTTGACCGGAAACAAGGCTACACCCTTCGGTAAAATCGCGTAAAAGCGCTAGATGAGCCTCGCCCAAACGATGGTGCTCTGCCCCTGGGTCATCCATCGGAAACAAATCGCCATTGAACGTAGCGCGCAACCAATCGAATAGCTCGAACGCACGCTCATCGGTCGCGAACATACTGGTGATCTGGGCAGGCATACCTGCAGGTAGAAAAGGTTGGGCTATAGCGCGATCGAGCAGGTATGAAGTGAAGATACAGCGGCCAATCAAGCGCTGTGCAAAGTCGCGCGCCGCTTGTGCTTCTGCACGCTCATCCTCCAACGCCGGACCGTAGGCCGGGGGCAGGCGCGTCAAATGCTCTTCCAATGCCTTGATTTCGGAAAGGAGCTCGCGATCAACACGATGCCGGCGATCAATTGTCTTTCCGATGTCGCTTGACCAGAAAGCACCGGTTTCCGTGGCGTGGCGGCCACACATAGAGTCAAGCTCACTCAGTCGCTCTTCAGCATCCAGCGCAAACACACCTAGCGGCGCAGCGGTCACTTGGCCATCAGTTTCTCGTTGCGGGGAAGCAAAGCAATCATACAGACGGATATTGGTGGGAGTAACGATCCATAGCAACGGGGCCAGACCGAGGTTCCAAGCGGCCTCATGCCAACGGCCGATATCAATTTCCGAAGGTTGCTCGCTACCCGCATCTTTGAATATTGCTGTTGGTGCTTTTTGAGCGGAGAAGACGGCATCCGCACTCAGCCCTGTTCTACTCGCGGACAGCAAAGGGCGAACTCGAGCATCCTTCTCGTGGCCTGCAAACACTAGTCCCGGAGCAGCTTTGCCGTCGGGTAGTAAATAGCCGGTTGCCGTGAGTGCCTTCTTAAAGGCGGAACTGCTCATGTCAAACAGCCTCGATACGATGGGATATGAATATTTAAGTAGTTCATCTGCGGCGTCCAAAAGCGACCGCGGAATCGCTAGTTACGCCAGTAGCAGGAAAAAGGGGAAATTGTGCGGTGGGGATCGGTGGCGACATGGAAAAATCATCAGAGAGAATTTGCAGATGCGAATCAAGCCTCAACACGATAAAGGCGTCTGCTGGATGGCCGTTTTCTGTTGAGTCCTGCAAGCACCATGCATCTCCACCCTGCAATACCAACGACTGACCCCAAAGCGAGAGAAAGGACCTCTTTCTCAAACCATTTCCCAAACTGAAGAACAGCTGTTGGTGGGCTTGTAGCTCCAGCTTGAAGCGCTCTCGGAGTGTCACTGCCAAACGCAGCAGGAGTATTGTTTGCCAGGAATATTGGGCGGGAGAGCCATGCCCTTTGGGTTTGATGTCCGCTGGAATCAAGGCCCTACGACTCGTCCACTCTCGAAGCTGATCTGTTGAGAGACCTGTGAGCCTCGCGGCATCGCGGGTGGTGACGAGATGCATAACATTCAATCCATGAAAAAGAACGGGTAGTCTACCCGTTTTTTACGATCGAGTAGATAACGTAAACAGCCACTGGTCGTGGAGGACAGCTTATTTGTCGCTTGGTGAACCGGCACAATTCGTTATGGATGCTTCACTGCAGCTTCGAGATTTCTTTTGTCTTCATCCTGAGAGGGGGCCACTCTCGACCTGGAATCCACTTCTATAGGTGCAAACTTTACTATCGCATCGAGAAATGTAGACCATGAAAACAGATCGGCTTTGTTCAATTATTGGAACGCCATTTGGCCCAAGCTAGGAAGGAGTCGGCATCAGCCCATTGCCGAATAGTATGCAAGACGTCAGAGGGGGAGGGGGGAGCTCCCAAGAAATTTAAGCCACTCGTAGGCTCAGACTAAGGTACTAGATCCAACGGGCTTCTCAAACGCACGCAATAGTGGCAATCTGAAATCTCACTAATTTGAAAGGGATTTTTTATGGCCGCTCGGGAAGGGTTAATTACAGAACTATTAGAAACGATAGGTGATTATCGCAAGGGGAAAATCAAGCCTATCGATTACGCCCATGTTGAGAAATGGATAAGTCAGTTTGAACCAGAAAAGCAACTCCCAATACTTAGTGAAATAGTACACACACTTAAAAAAACATACTTCTCGAAAAAACGCATAGAAGACATTTTTCTGCAACTGATCAACCACAGTAAATTTGCTGGGCCAGACCCTGCAAAATACTGGAGCACGGTATCATTACTGGATATCCAGGAAGGTGGAAATAGCCAACATGAGTTTGTGGGGATCTTGTCCAACCTTATTACTTCAAAACTTGGTGTTACGCCACTAATAAACTCCAATACGGCGAGTGTATACTGGTACATAGACGATGGTTTATTCTCCGGATCACGCGTAACCAATGATGTATCGAAGTGGATAAAAAACAACGCACCATCTCGCGCCACGCTGTTTATGACAATCATAAGCTTACACAAATATGGCGAATACAACACTAACAAAAAGCTCAATGAAGTCATAAAGGAAAGTGGAAAAAACATAACCATAAATTGGTTACAGCATATATATCCGGAGGATAGAAAACGCTACATGTATTCATCCGATGTTCTACGGCCGACATGTGCACCTCAAGATGAAAGTGTTACCAACTACATCCAAGGAATGAAGTATCAACCCGTATACCGACAACCAGGCAGCATTGGTAGTTTACAGTTTTTTACGTCTGAATCTGGACGTCACTTGCTAGAGCAAGAATTTTTGATAAAGGGAATGCATATCAGAACTATATGCCCCAACTTGAAGATCCCTCATAGACCATTAGGATTTAGCATATTAGAAACTCTTGGTTTTGGCTCTATGTTTGTGACGTATAGAAACTGCCCAAACAATGCACCTCTAGCGCTATGGGCGGGCGATCCGTGGTACCCTTTGTTCCCTAGGTCGACCAACGCTGATGCGGCTATGGAGCGAGCATTCGAAGCATTGTAGGGAGAACATGATGGGGAAAGTAGCAATCCGTACCTATGAGAGAGATCGAAGCATTGTGTTCCTTAAAACGCAAGAGAAATTCGGCGGCCTATCCAATATGGCTGGCGGCTTCCCTATTATTATAAATGGAACCAAAGTTCTAACATCGGAAGCTCTCTATCAGGCCTGCCGCTTCCCTCATCTACCAGATATACAAAAATTAATAGTCTCGCAAACAAGTCCGATGACGGCAAAAATGCGAAGCAAACCGTTCCGAGAGCAATCACGTCCTGACTGGATGCGCGTAAGAGTACGTATTATGCGATGGTGCTTATCTGCAAAATTATTACAGAACTGGTCAAAATTCTCATCCCTTCTGCTTGAAACTGGCGACTCCCCTATTGTGGAACAGTCTCGAACCGATATGTTCTGGGGAGCTGTTCCAGAGGACGACAGTAGGTTAGTTGGTGCAAATGTCCTAGGGCGGCTGTTGATGGAGTTACGAGAAGGAGTTAAGAAAAATACGATTCCACCCAGCGTTCCCCCACTGCATATTGACGATTTCAATATTTTTGGATGCCCTATTGAGATTGTAAACTTGAGAGAGACGACCGAGCCATTTCAGCACGACACACTATTCTGAATTAGCTCTGAGGCAACGTTTCATCCCAAGTTCGATTCCGCTAAAATCCATATTTAGCTGATTCATTTATAGCTATAGGTAGGGGTATGCCTAGTTTTCCACCGACTTCCAGACCCACAGAAAACCTAGCCGCGCCGAATGCTACCGTTCGTCTGGTGCCGCACCATACAAAACAAAGCCCTCGTAGCAATACGAGGGCTTTGTTGTTTCCGGGGTTTGGAAACTCCCCTAGAAGCTGCCACATTGCTGCGATAAGACCAACAAAGCCTTATCTTCATCGACAGACCAAACATTGCCCGCGCGCCTACCCGTTACAATTTCACGTCAGCGCGACGTTGACGGGCTCTTACACCTACCTATAATGCACCCCAACACACCCGCCAAGCCTAGGTTGACCCAGTCAGCAAGCTCAAATCGTGCGGGTTTTTTTTGCTTGGAGAAAGCTACATGAGGCCCTTCGACAAACCGGCCCTCAGCGTAGAACAGCAATTGGAACTGCTAAAGCAACGAGGCCTGCAAGTCGTCAACGACGACCGCGCCATGCGTTTCCTCGAAGTGGTCACGCTGTTTCGCCTGAGCCCCTACATGCGCCCGTTCCAGGAGCAAGGGCCAGAACATACCTTCAAGCCCGGTAGTACACTGAAGGCCGTCGTCGACATCTACCGCTTCGATGGTTCGTTGCGACGCATTACCATGGATGCCATCGAACGTGTCGAAGTCGCCATGCGAGCGGCGATCAGCAACCACATGTGCCCCCAATATGGGCCTGACTGGATAGCTGACGCATCTCTCTTCTCCTCGTCATACCCGCATGACAATCTACTGCGCCCCCTGCGAGATCAACTGAACAAGGAGCGGAATAAACTTGGACGTGAGATTGATCGCATCAAAAAAAGCACTCAGGGTGATGGAGTCCAGCAACAACGGATTGAAAATCGCATGCGCGATAACTATTTCCGATTCTATGGGTCGACTTATGCCCATCCTGAGTTACCGCCCGCCTGGGCTGTTCTGGAAGAGCTCAGCCTTGGAACCGTATCCACCCTCTTCAATGCCATAGGCAAAAGCGTCGACAAAAAAGCGATCGCTAGCAGATTCAATCTGCCCTTCGAAGTATTGGCCTCCTGGCTCCACACCCTGACCTTCATCCGAAACTGCTGCGCCCACCACTCACGGTTATGGAACCGAGAGCTCTCAATTCGACCATCTTTACCAAAAGAATGGGTCATTCCGAATGCACCTGGCGACCGGCCTCAGCCAAAGCAGCGTCTGTACATCGTATTGACGATGCTGGCCTATCTAACCGACCTGATCAGTCCAGACAGCCAATGGAAGCTTCGCCTGGCCGAAATCATGGATCAGCAGGAACTGGGCTATTTGAGACTCATGGGATTTCCAGATCATTGGAAACGTCAGCTGCAATGGTGTTTGGAGTAAGTAAGCCAGAAATCGTGGTTTGTCCCCCCGAAGAAGCACAGACCTCGTCCTGATTGAACTTGTCGTGTGGCTCCTCCAGAGGTCTTGATAGTCGAATCGACTGCGATGATCGTCCTCACGTGTGAGACCCTGAGGAAACCTAACCTTCCCGAAACATACCGTTCGTCTGGCGGCACCATACAAAACAAAGCCCCTGCAGAAATGCAGGGGCTTTGTTGTTTCCGGGCTTTGAAAAATCGCTTTCAGTGTCCCGCGCTCTGACCACCGTCTACATGCAGGATTTCGCCGGTTACGAACTTGGCGCCGTCCAGATACACGACCGCTTGCGCAATATCATCGATCTCGCCCATGTGCCCGAGCGGGTGCAGATTGCCCAGTGCGGCGTGGGTTTCTTCGCCGTGCATCGGGGTCTTGATGATGCCGGGGCTGACCGCGTTCACCCGGATCCCGCGCTTGGCGTATTCGATGGCCAGGGATTTGGTTGCCGCGTTGAGGCCGCCCTTGGTCAGTGAAGCCAACACCGATGGCACGCCGTCGATGGCGTGGTCCACCAGGCTGGTGGTGATGTTGACGACGTGGCCGCTGCCCTGTTTTTCCATCTCGGCGATGGCGAGTTGGGTGATGTAGAAGAAGCCATTGACGTTCACCGACAGCACATTGGCGTAGTCTTCTGCGGTGTACGCGGTGAACGGCTTGGCGATGAAGATCCCGGCATTGTTGACCAGGGTGTCGATGCGACCGAAACGGGACATCGCTTCACGGATGACGCGCTGGGCGGTTTCCGGCTCGCCGATGTCACCGGCCACGGTGAGAATGTCCGGATCGGTGGACGGCTTGATCGAGCGCGAAGTGGCGACGATCCGGTAACCGAGCTCACGAAAGGCTTTGACCATACCGTCGCCGAGACCTTGGGATGCGCCAGTGATTACGATGACTTTTTTCGAAATGCTCATGATGAAAACCTCTGACAATAAAGAATGGGGTAGAAAATCGGTAATCAGACTTCGGCCGGGGCGTTCGCCATTTGTCGCAACATTTGTTCGTAGTACTCGACCGATTGCGAACCGGACACCAGGTGGCGACCGTTCAGCACCATGGCCGGGACCGAGTTGATGCCGTGCTGGCGGTAATAGATTTCGAGCTCTCGCACTTCACTGGCAAATGCGTCGGACGCCAGCACCGCTCTCGCCCCTGTCGCATCCAGCCCCGCTTCAGTCGCCAGACGCACCAGCGTCGAGTGGTCACTCGGGTTCTGGCCTTCGCTGAAGTAGGCCTGTAACAGCACCTTCTTCAGCTCGACCTGCCGGCCTTCCTGCAACGCCCACAGCAACAAACGGTGCGCATCGAAGGTGTTGTAGAAGTGCGTGCGCTTCTCCAGATCGAACTTGAAGCCGATGGCCTCGCCGCGAGCGATCTGCATGGCCTTGCCGGCGGCGACGTCGTCGGCCGTTCTCCCGTACTTGCGCATCAAGTGCTCGACCGCTTGCTCACCTTCGGCCGGCATGTCCGGGTTCAACTCGAACGGCTTGTAGGTCAGCTCGACCGAGACTTCCCCGGCCACGTTTTCGATCGCCTGCTCCAGCGCCGTCGCCCCCAGCGCGCACCAGGGGCACACCACATCGGAGATGAAATCGATGGTGACGGAGGACGTCATGACTGCCCCTCCGCCTCGGCCAGCTGCTTGCGGTACTGGGTGGTGGTGATGCCGGCGTAACCCCAGTTATCGGTGTCGACTTCCTCGATCACGATGTGGGTCAGGTCAGGGCGTTTATTGAGGACGCGCTCCAGTGTTTCAGTGATCTCGGCAATCACCTGAGCTTTCTGCTCAGTGGTAACGCCATCGCGGGTGATGCGTACGGTTACGAAAGGCATGAGGGAAACTCCAGTGACCTTCCCGTCGGGATGAAGGGAGAGGCGTTGGAGATGAATGTATGGGGTTGGCGGGAGGGGATAAAGGTGGGGGCGGGAACTTCATTCGTTACGTGGTGTAATTAGTGCTGTAGGACTCTATATCGTTTTTTCTGTCGCCCATTTACTTACGTGTCGCAATTTTCCACTTTTTGCGACACGTCGTCGGTACATGTCGCTGCGGACGACACGTTCGCGTTGAAGCGCGAATACACTTGTTAAGGCTTACCCTGTGCGATAAGGCTGATGCGGCTCTTATTCATTTCGCGAACAGACTCCAGCAAGTCCTTCTGAAACTGATTTGTTCGATATCCCCTTCTGTTACCTCCTACAGAAACCTCGATCATCTCGTCAACCGAGTCGATTTTCCTGCGAATGGTTTGAGCATCAAGCATTGCGCAAGCCCGTTTCACTGCAGGGTCGCACACACCAGCTATCCGCATTTCAGCCGAGGAATCACAACCCTCTGTTGTTTCGATCAATTTCTCCATTTTGTAATGGACCCCAACGTAATAAGTTAGATGTCGATACGCGCGACTTCGCCGATCTGACCAACACCACAAGGCTGCCGCTCGGGTTGACACAAGCATCATCTGTGACAGAGAATTTACCCAAGAGCGCGAAACCGACTGCCTTCAGGTGGCAATAGTCGGCGTTAGGAACCCCGTTGATGACCTGAAAATCAGCGCTCGGGTGAGACCTCTTCTCCCTTGCTTGAGGGAGCACAATATCAAGCAAGCTTCTCAAAAAAAGCAGCCTACTCAGGCTGCTTTTTTTGTTTGGATAATAGGTAACGTTGATAAACCAACCCGCCGTGTCGGTGTTTGTTCAGCGCCTTTTTGTCACAATTCATGAAGTTCCAAAGTACATACCCACGGTCAACATGGATCACTACCAACATTTGGTACTTTGTGTGGTATGCGCCAATGAAGGCGAGACGATAGGAGCCATCGCTGTAGGAAACTCGCCAGATTTCTAATGGATTATTCAGCGTATCTACAGCAAATTCAGTGAAGCGCTCTCGGGCATTAGGGCGTTTTTCCACAATGTGACGTAGATGCTCACGCCGAACCGTCACGGGTAAATAAGGCGTTTCGATCAGCACCGTGTCAGTCCCTTCATGCAATCCAAAACCTAGCGCTACCTGCCTTAGAGCGGAGCAGACATCAACGGCCCCGGGTAGCTCTCGAACTACCTTGGTTTCCAAGGGTATCGATATGTCCCGCAAATCCGGCAAACCTAGATCCTTCCAGCTTTCCTGATCAGGAGCTTCCTCTACCCCTGGAACTTTCATTCGGTGATCTCTCACTGTATCAACTGCTATTTCAGCCTGTTGAATCGTCACGAGAAATCAGGTGGATCCTCTTTTTCCCTCAGAGACTTCCGATAATCTTGAAGGGCATCGCCATTGCCAGTGAAAGAGCCGTTTGGAAAATTCCAATGAGCCACAAAAAAGCCCCGAACCAGTCGGGGCTTTTCCTTTCTCAGCCTGTGATCAGGCCTCGACACCACAACCCATCATCAAAAGACGTTGATCGGGTAATCCACAAACACACGCACTTCGTTGCCGCTGACGTTGTACTCGCTCGACTTCTGCGACACGCGCAGGACCGAGCTGCGCAGTTTCACGCTGAGGTCTTTGGCCGGGCCGCTTTGGACGACGTATTTGATCTGGTTGAAGATCTCGCGCTCGGTGCCGCCTTCGCTGGTGGACGTGGTGATGTTGTCGCCGCGCACGTAGGCCACGTTGTAGCTCAGGCCCGGTACACCGAAGGTGCTGAAGTCCAGGCCGTAGCCCAGTTGCCAGCTGCGTTCGTCTTCGGCGTTGAAGTCGGACCAGTAGGAGTTCGCCAGGTAGATGGTGTTGCCACCGTCGCCGATGCGACCCTGGTCTTTCTGGTAGCCGCCGTAGGCGTAGCCCAGGTTGCTGTCGCCGGTGCTGCGCTGGTGCGCGAGGGTGAACGAGTGCGGGCCGGTGATGAAGGTGGCCGCCAGGCTCCAGATTTTGTTGTCGTCGCCGGTGATACCGTTTTCGCGGACGTAGGAATCTTCCAGCTTGGTGCGGTAGCCGTTGAAGTCCAGGGTCAGGGACTGATCCTTGTCGATCGGGAACACGTAGTTGGCGTTCACGTATTGTTTCTTCAGCACGTCTTCGACGTCGGAAGCGTACAGCGCAGCCTTGAATTGCTCGGTGAACTGGTAGCTGCCGCCCAATACGTTGATCGACTTCAAGCCACCGCTGTCACGGCCTTCGGCGCTTTTGCGCGATTCGGCGGTGAAGCGACCGGCGTCCAGTTGCAGGCCTTTGATCTCTTTGGAGGTGATCAAGGTGCCGGTGTAGCTTTCCGGCAGCAGGCGCGAGTTGTCGTAGTTCAGCACCGGCAGGGCCGGCATCTGGTCGCCGTAGGTCAGGGTGGTGCTGGACAGGCGGAACTTGATTGCTGCGCCGCCTTTGGACAGGTCGTCCGCCGGCTGGCCGCTGTCGCCCTTTTTGAAGAAATCGATGCCTTGCGCGCCGCTACGGTCTTCGCTGCGCTCCAGGTTCAGTGCGTACAACCCGAAAGCGTCCACACCCACGCCCACGGTGCCTTGGGTGAAACCGGACGAGAACGTGCCGATGGCCGCCTGGCCCCACTCGGATTTATCCGGGTTGCCGTCTTTGAAGTCACGGTTCATGTAGGCGTTGCGCAGCAGCACTTTGAGGCTGCTGTCTTCAACAAAACCCTTGGATTCGGCCTGGTCGTTAGCCATGGCCTGTGTAGCACTCAACATCCCCAGAGCGATCAGGCTGATTCGCTTGTTCAACATCGTGTTCTTTTCCTTATTTCCGGTTGATACGCGCTGTGTCGAACGGCCGAAACGGCGCTATCGCGCTCTTTTTTCATGACGAAAACAAAAAGGCCCGCCCACGATTTCTCGCGGCGGGCCTTCTTATAATTTTTGATCGTGGCGGTCGGCCACAGGCGTTGTGGCCGAATCGTAGCTGCGCCCTCAACGATGTGTCAATTTCATGAATCTTCTAAAAACAGGCGAAAACCGTCTAAGAAATTGCTTTACGCGGCAGGAATATTCAATCAACGCAGCCATCGAGGCCACAGGCTGCTACGGAAATATTTGCGTCCTGATCAGGGAGCAACTGACTCAGCCACTGCGCAAATGCCTGGGGTTTGCCCAGCCATGGCCCGATATCGATCAGGGTGAACTGGTCATTGTGCTCAAGCGCCAGGGTCGGAAAGCCCTGCCCGCCAACCTTGGCCAAAAGAGCCCGACTGTTCCTGATATGGCCTTCGGTGTCGGCCGCCCTGAAAGCCCTTTCGAAGGCTTCGCGGTCCAGCCCCATGCCGTGGGCAAGTTCAAACAGTACCGATTCGTCGGCGATGCGGCGCCCCTCCACGTAGTGAGCACTCTGCAAACGCCCCAACAACTCCAGCCCGCGACCGGTCATTTGCTCGGCAGCCAGCACCGCAGCGATGGGTGGCGCCGAGTCGAACACGGCGGTGTGATCACGCAGCAAACCTTCAAAATAGGCTTCACCGAACGGCTGCCCGCTGTATTCGGCAATGCGCCGGTCGTGGGGAATGACGTAATTGCGCAGTTGTGGCGAAACCTTTTGCCGATTGGCCCCCGTCATCATGCCGCCGCCGTGGGCAATCACGGGCAGCACAGCCTGGGCGGCCTGCAACAGCGGTTTGGCGCCGTAGCACCAACCACACAAGGGGTCGTAGATGTAATGCAGGATCATGGGAAGGCTCCGACAGGAATTCAGGAAAATTCGATGTCGGCAGGTTAGTGCCGCAGCGGCCCCGGAAAAACGCCGGATTGGCTTTCAGTCTGTTGCTTGAATCGGTCGAATGGTTGCGTCTCAAAACCCTGTGGGAGCTCGCGATAGCGGTGATTGCATGAATCTGCGCGCAAAAAAAAGCGCTGCCATCCCGGCAGCGCTTTTTCTTGTTCAATCCGTTGTTGTTCTTCTTATCCTTCCATCACATCCCACAACGCATCCAGTTCCGCCTCGCTGAATAAACCAGCAGGGTAACGCTCGATCATCGTCCGGCGCGGATCAGTTTCGCTGATCTGACGCATTCCATTGGACTTGAACCAGTGCGCCAGGATCTGGAGCGATTCGCTATTTACTGCCAGGGGATGCAACGCCTTGTCGCTCACTACGTTCACTTCGGCGTTCATTTCAGCGCTCTCTCCCGGTTTGTGAGCGGCTAACTTATCCAAGGTTTATGACAGAACATCGAAGTCCTCCCCACCCCGAGTTACAACAGCAGAGATACAAGAGCTGTGCCAAGGTTTCTGAAGTGTGGCCAAGTGGATACAAAAAAGCCCGCAGGCCTGTAGGGCCGCGGGCTCCGTGCAACGCTGGTGGCTGATCGACAGCCTGAGGGATTTCACAATCAACTCAAGCTGTTACGACCTCACTCACTCCTTGTGCGGCGCGGGTTGCTGCTGGGTAAGGCAGTGAATATTGCCGCCCCCCAGTAACAGTTCGCGACCAGGCACCATCACCACTTCATGCTGTGGGAACAGGTTCTGCAAGATTTCCTTTGCCGGGCCATCCTGCGGGTCGTCAAAGCTCGGCGCGATGATGCCGCCGTTGACGATCAGGAAGTTCACGTAGGAACCGGCCAGACGAACAGTAGGATTACGTTCCTGCGTACCATCGACTGGATCGACTCCGGCGCACTCTTCTTCGGTCGCAAACAGCGGACCCGGGATCGGCATCTTGTGCACCGTAAATGGGCGACCCTTGGCGTCGGTGCTGCTTTGCAGCACTTTCATCGCTGCCTGGCAGCGCGGGTAGTTCGGGTCCTGTGGATCATCGGTCCAGGCCAGAAGCACTTCACCCGGGCGCACGTAGCAGCAGAAGTTATCCACATGGCCATCGGTTTCGTCGTTGAACAAGCCATCCGGCAGCCAGATGACTTTATCCACAGCCAGGTTCGCGCTCAGGACCGCTTCGATTTCTGCGCGATTCATGTGCGGGTTGCGATTGCGGTTGAGCAGGCATTCTTCGGTGGTGATCAGGGTGCCTTCGCCGTCGACGTGAATCGAACCGCCCTCAAACACGAAGCCTTCGGTGCGGTAGCGCGGGCTGCGCTCGATCTCGAGGATCTTGCCGCCAACCTGCGAGTCACGGTTCCACGGCGAATACAGGCCGCCGTCGAAGCCGCCCCAGGCATTGAAGTCCCAGTTCACGCCACGGACTTCGCCACTGTTGTTGATGACGAAGGTCGGACCGGAGTCGCGAACCCAGGCGTCGTCGCTGGACATTTCCACCACACGAATATTCGGCACGTCCAGACGGGCACGGGCGTTTTCGTACTGGCCGGCGGAAACTGCCACGGTCACTGGCTCGAAACGGGCGATGGCCTTGGCCACTGCCACGTGGGCGGCTTGTGCCGGTTTGCCACCCAGGCGCCAGTTGTCCGGGCGCTCGGGCCAGATCATCCAGGTCTGGGTTTGGGGTGCCCATTCGGCTGGCATGTAGAAGCCGTCGGCGCGAGGGGTGCTGTTCAACGTGGTCATGGCTCAGGACTCCGGAGTGACTTTGATACCTGACAGAAATGGAAGCGCATTGGTACACGCCGTGGACTGGCCACTTTATATCCGATAAATATCGGCTTTTAAAGCACCTTACATCCACCGTTACAAAAACAGTCGATAAAAAGCCGATATCAATCGAACTAAAACCACCTCCCCTGTGGGAGCGGGCTTGCTCGCGAAAGCGGCATTCGAGGCGCAATATTTGCGTCGGATGTACCGGCCTCTTCGCGAGCAAGCCCGCTCCCACATTGGCCCGCATTTACAGAGGGAGGTGTTTACAGGCCCTCTGCGAGCACCTTCGACAGCATGTCCACGAAGAAATCCACGCTCTGGCGCGAAGTGACCATCGGCGGCTTGATCTTGAGGATGTTCAGGTAATCGCCGGTCGGCTGCATGAAGATCCCCAGCTCACGCAAGCGGTCGCACAGTGCGGTGGTTTCTTCGGTGGCCGGCTCCAGGGTTTCGCGGTTGCGGATCAGTTCGACGCCCAGGTAGAAACCGGAACCGTGCACCGCGCCCACTAACGGATGAATATCGATCAACGCTTCGAGGCGCCTCTTGAAGTGTCCGCCAACGACCTGGGCGTTCTCCCAGAGTTTTTCCTCTTGCATCACATCCAGCACGGCCATGCCGACCTGGCAGCTGACCGGGCTGCCACCGGCGGACGAGAAAAAGTAACCCTCGGCCTCCAGTGCCTCGGCGATTTCCCGGCGGGTGATGACCGCGCCCAGTGGCTGGCCGTTACCCATGCCCTTGGCCATGGTGATGATGTCCGGCACCACACCCTGCTCTTCGAAGCCCCAGAAGAAATCGCCCATGCGCCCGTAGCCCACCTGCACTTCGTCGGCGATGCACACGCCGCCCCTGGCCCGGACCATTGCATAGACTTGTTTCAAATAACCTGGTGGCAGCGAGATACCGCCGGCATTGCCGTACACCGGTTCGCAGATGAAACCGGCCAGTTGGCGATTCTGCTCGGCGATTTTCGCCAGGTTGTGTTCGACGCTGCGCACATAATCCGGCGCGCTGTCTGGGCCACGGAATTCACCGCGATAGGTGTTTGGCGCCGTCACCGGGTGCACCCAGTCCGGGCGGCTGCTCAAGGCCTTGGGGTTGTCGGCGATCGAGGTCGACACCGAATCCGCGCCCACCGTCCAGCCGTGATAGGCCTCCAGCACGCTGAGCATGTCACGGCCGCCGCTGTAGGCCCACGCCAGGCGAATCGCCAGGTCGTTGGCCTCGCTACCGCTGTTGACCAGGAACACGCGGTCCATACCGTCAGGGGACAGCTTCAGCAAACTTTCGGAGAACTCGGCCACAGCTGCGTAATTGAAGCGCGAGTTGGTGTTGAGCAATGACCACTGGCGACTGGCGACGGCGGCCATGCGTGGATGGCCGTGGCCCAATACCGCGACGTTGTTGAGCATGTCGAGGTAGGAACGGCCCTGCATGTCGATCAAATGGTTGCGCCAGCCGCGTTCGATGCGCGGCGGATCAACGTAATAGTGTTTTTGCGTGCGGGCGAAGCTGGCATCGCGCCGGGCCAGCAAGGTCGGGCCGTCGAGCTCGGCTTCGGCATCACAGGCCAGCCCGAGCAACGCAGCCGGCGATGGGCACAACGCTTGCCAGGCCGCCGCGCGCGAAGGAGTACAGAACAACGGCGCATTGATCGACGCGCCACGGCACAACTGCACGATCAAAGGCCCGCTGACCGAACCCAGTACCTGGCCTTTGACCAGGGCCGCGCCGCTGTGCAGCGACGGCGTGACGCCCCAAAGCCGCACACTCAATTGCGGACCGTCCAGTTGCAGCACGCCCGCCGATGGGTGATGCACCACCCCGGCAAACGGTGCTTCGACCGCCGTGCCCTGAGGCACACGCAACTCGACGTGCAACGGGCAAGTGTCAGGTTCAGCGGCGCTGTCCGGGCGGGTGTGGGACAGGCGGTATTGTCCATAGCGACTGGCTGCCAGGCCATGTGCCGCAGCCGCTTCATCCAGCAGGCGCTGATCGACGCCCTCCTGCTCCCAGTTCCCCGCTTCGAAATGCGGACTGAGCACGCCCTGGTCGATCAAGGCGAACTCACGCCCCACTAGGCTCGGCAACAGCGGCGCGAAGCCTTCGCTGCCGATGGTGGGCAGGTTCTGGCCGACGGCGGTGAGGATCGCCGCTTCCATCAACGCCAACGGCACCGACGTGGCCACACGGAAGATTTCCCATTCATGGACCAGATTGTCGCGGCTGTAGGCATTGCCCGGATCGATGCTGACCTGCTGTTCGCCGCTGAGCACCAACACCGCCGCGCGGGCGACGATCAACGGCCACAACGCCAGTAGTTCTTCGTGCTGCAACGGGTTGACCGCGTGATACGCCTGGATTGCCGGCAAAATGCAGAACGGATCGCCCTCGCCATGATGCAGCAGCGCGGCACAGGTCACCGACAGATCGGTAATGCGCCAGGTGCGCACCAGGTCGCCGAAATCGATCACGCCTTGCAGCTGCCAATGGCGCTGCGCATCGCGCTGCCACACCACGTTGTCGTCGGTGATGTCCATGTGGATGGCCTGCACCGGCAGTTTGTCCTGCAGTGGCTGCAGATGCCGCTCGGCTTGCCCGGACGCATCGACGATCAGTTTGCGCTGGGCTTCATCCTTGATCACCGGCAACAAATGCGCGATCAGGGCGTGAGCATGGCGGGCGTCCCATTGCAGGGTTCGCACCAGACCCGGATGGTCGAAATCCGCCAGGGCCAGGTCCATTTCACCGCACAGGCGACCGAAGCCAGACACCACCGTCGGGTTGAAATAGCCGAGGCTCGTCAGCGGCTGGCCTTCGATGTAATCGAGCAGGCGAACGTGCACTGCCTGGCCCCCCACATCCAGCGACAGCAGGTCTGCGCCGTTTTTCGCCGCGATAACACGCGGCACCTGTACATCAGGGTGTTCGCCCAGATGCTTGAGCCCGGCATGTTGTGCCTGAAGCTCCAGTACCGAGTAGTCGCCACGGCAGATTTTCAGGACGAAACGTCCCCGCTCGCTGTCGACACGGTAGTTCAGGTCTTGCTGGCTGCCAAGGGCCTGCAACTTGCCGCTGAACCCGTAATGTTCTTCCAGCAGCCCTAGCGCTTGCTCCGCAGTCACCTGCGGGCTGGGCAAACTGGCGCGATGAATCAACGTGGCGAGCGGCATACAACGACCCCTGAAATTTTATTAGGCGCCTATATCGCCACTGGTTCGGGCGATACGCAACCCCCCGGAAGCTGGTATGAGGGCATTTGTGGGAGCGGGCTTGCTCCGGTACTCGCCTCGAATGGCGCTTTGCGCAAGAATGGCGGCCATCAAACGCCTGTTACTGGAGAAACACCATGAATGTAGTGACCACCGACCTGCCCGGTGTTCTGATCCTCGAACCCAAGGTCTTTGGTGACGAACGTGGTTTCTTCTACGAGAGCTTCAACGCCAGGGCTTTCAAAGAGGCCACCGGACTGGACACTGAATTCGTTCAAGACAATCACTCCCGTTCGCAGAAGGGCGTGCTGCGCGGTCTGCATTACCAACTGGAAAATACCCAGGGAAAACTGGTTCGCGTCACGGTCGGTGAAGTGCTGGACGTCGCCGTAGACATCCGTCGCAGCTCACCGCACTTCGGTAAATGGGTCGCTGTGCGCCTGTCTGCCGACAATCATCGCCAGCTCTGGGTCCCGGAAGGTTTCGCCCACGGGTTCGTGGTGTTGAGCGAATTTGCCGAGTTCCTTTACAAAACCACCGACTACTACACGCCATCGGCCGAGCGCAGCATTCGCTGGGACGACCCGGACCTGGCCGTCGACTGGCAACTGCAAGGCACGCCGCAGCTGTCGGCGAAAGATCAGGCCGGGGTATTTTTCAAGGATGCCGACGTCTTTGCCTGATAGGCCGGCTGAAGCTCGCCGATCAAGATGCAGCTGACCCAAGGCGGGCAAGCCTAGGCATAATGCGCCTGTACCCACAGGCGCATGCTGCTCATGAAACCGACTCTCCCCTCCAGACCCCGTTGGCGCAGCCTGGCCCTGCTGGCACTGTGCCTGGCGCCGTTGCTGTGGCCGCTGGAGCATCTCGCCGAGCGTTATTATCGCAGCGAGCTGGCCAGTCAGAATCGTCAGACCCTCGACCTCTACGTCGCCAACCTCCTGGGTACCTTGCATCGCTATGAAGTGTTGCCGCAGATCCTCGGCGACCTGCCGGCCTTGCGCGCCGTGCTCGGTGCGCCGGACGATGGCGTCACCCAAGGCAACGCCAACCGCCTGCTGAAAAACATCGCCACCCAGACCGGTGCCGAAGTCATGTACCTGATGGACGTCACCGGCAAGACCCTGGCCGCCTCCAACTGGGACAAACACGACAGTTTTGTCGGGCGCAACTTTTCCTTCCGGCCGTATTTCAGCGAAGCCATGGCCGGGCGGCTCGGGCGTTTCTTTGGTTTGGGCACGACCTCCGCCAAGCGCGGTTACTTCTTCGCCGCTGGCGTGCGCGATGGCGAAAAAATCGTTGGCGTGCTGGTGGTCAAGGTCGACCTCGACCACACCGAAAGCCTGTGGGGCAAAACCCCGGAACAACTGCTGCTGACCGACCACAATGGCGTGGTCATTCTCACCTCGCGCCCGGAGTGGCGATTCCGCTCGACCCGCCCGTTGAACGAGGACGAAAGCAAAGCCATCACTGCGATCCAGCCCTATCCAACCCGCGATCCACAACCGCTGAAGCTCAACCCCAATGCCTGGCTGACTCAGACCCAGCAGATCGCCGAAACCGGCTGGGACGTCAGCATCCTCGCCCCGCGCACCTTGATCGACCGTCCGGTGCGCACGGTGGTGGCCATCGGTGGTGCAACGCTGCTGGTGTTGATGCTGTTGCTCGGCCTGATGATGCAGCGCCGTCGCCATTACCTCGAACGCATCGCTTTCGAAGCCAAGGCCCGCCTCGAGCTGGAAGGTCGGGTCGCCGAGCGCACCAGCGACCTCGAAGGCCTGAACCGGCGCCTGAAACAGGAAGTGCTGGAACGCGAACAGGCCCAGCAGGAGCTGGTACGCGCCCAGGATGATCTGGTGCAGGCCGGCAAATTGTCGGCACTGGGCACCATGTCGGCGAGCATCAGCCACGAACTCAATCAGCCGCTGGCAGCGATTCGCAGCTACGCGGAAAACGCCGAAGTATTGCTCGATCACCAGCGCACCGACGATGCCCGCGGCAACCTCAAGCTGATCAGCGAATTGACCGGTCGCATGGCCTCGATCATCGCCCACCTGCGCGCCTTTGCCCGGCGCGACCGGCATGCCCCGGAAAGCGTCGCCCTGCAACCGGCGCTGGACGATGCCCTGGCCTTGCTGGCCAAGCGTCGACGCAGCATGGAAGTCGAACTGATCCGCGACTTGCCCGCCGCCACCCTGTGGGTCGAAGCCGGGGAAACCCGCTTGCGCCAGGTACTCGGCAATCTGCTGGCCAACGCCCTGGATGCCCTGACGGAAAAAGGCCCGCCACGTAAACTCTGGCTCAGTGCCCAATCCACGGCCGATGGCGTCAACCTGTACATTCGCGACAATGGCCCCGGCTTTTGCATGGAAGCCCTTGGGCGCGCCAGCGAGCCGTTCTACACCACCAAGACCCGCACCCAGGGCCTCGGTTTGGGGCTGGCGATTTGCGAAACCCTGATGCGCGCCTTCGGCGGTGAACTGTCGTTCGCCAACCACAAGGAGGGCGGCGCCCTGATTACCCTGAAGCTGCGCGCAGGCGCACCGGGCGTGAGCCTGCAACCGTCCGAGGACCGAAGTGCATGACCATCGACAACCGCATTCAGGTCGTGTTGATCGACGACGATCCCCACTTGCGCCAGGCCTTGAGCCAGACGCTGGACCTGGCCGGCCTGAAAATCCTGCCGCTGGCCGAAGCCAAGGGCCTGGCCGCGCAACTTGAACGCGACTGGCCGGGGGTGGTGGTCAGCGACATCCGCATGCCCGGCATGGACGGTCTCGAACTGTTGACCGAACTGCATGCCCAGGACCCGGAGCTACCGGTGCTGTTGATCACCGGCCACGGCGATGTGCCACTGGCGGTGCAGGCCATGCGCGCCGGGGCCTATGACTTTCTGGAAAAACCCTTCGCCAGCGACGCCCTGCTCGACAGCGTGCGCCGCGCATTGGCCCTGCGCCGACTGGTGCTGGACAACCGCAGCCTGCGGTTGGCCTTGAGCGACCGCAACGAGCTGAGCACGCGGCTGGTTGGCCACTCACCTTCGATGCTGCGCCTGCGCGAGCAGATCGGCGCCCTGGCGGCGACCAGGGCCGACGTGCTGATCCTCGGCGAAACCGGCGCTGGCAAAGAAGTCGTGGCCCGGGCGCTGCACGATTTATCAAGCCGTCGCAACGGTCCGTTCGTGGCGATCAACGCCGGTGCCTTGGCTGAATCAGTGGTCGAAAGCGAGCTGTTCGGCCACGAGCCCGGCGCCTTCACTGGCGCGCAGAAACGCCGCATCGGCAAGTTCGAATTCGCCAATGGCGGCACGCTGTTCCT
Organism: Pseudomonas sp. P4_B4; assembly: GCF_056402255.1. Lineage (NCBI taxonomy): Bacteria > Pseudomonadati > Pseudomonadota > Gammaproteobacteria > Pseudomonadales > Pseudomonadaceae > Pseudomonas > Pseudomonas sp. P4_B4. The sequence goes on along the minus strand of NZ_JBFUHS010000007.1, from coordinate 144,752 downwards.
CGATGAAATCGAAAGCATGAGCCTGGATGTGCAGGTCAAATTGCTGCGCTTGCTGCAAGAGCGGGTGGTTGAACGCCTGGGCGGCAACCAACTGATCCCGCTGGACATCCGCATCATCGCCGCCACCAAGGAAGACCTGCGCCAGGCAGCGGATCAGGGGCGTTTCCGTGCCGACCTGTATTACCGTCTGAACGTCGCGCCGCTGCGGATTCCACCGCTGCGCGAACGGGGCGAAGATGCGCTGATGCTGTTCCAGCATTTTGCCGATGAAGCCAGTGCCCGCCACGGCTTGCCGCCCCATGAACTGCAACCGGGACAACGTGCCTTGCTGCTGCGCCACACCTGGCCCGGCAACGTGCGCGAGCTGCAAAATGCCGCCGAGCGTTTTGCCCTCGGGCTGGAACTGGCCCTCGACAACAGCACGCCGGAAGGCGGCGTTGGCAACAGGGTCGAAGTCGTCAGCGGCGGTTTGAGCGAGCAAGTGGAGAACTTCGAAAAAACCCTCATCGCCGCCGAACTGGCACGCTCGCACAGCTCCGTGCGCAGCGTCGCCGAAGCCCTTGGCATTCCGCGCAAGACCCTGCATGACAAACTGCGCAAGCACGGTCTGAGTTTCGCCGACAGTGGAGCCTCGGCCCACCCTGACGACCTCGACTGAGCTACCGTCCAATCATCCACTTCACGCTAGAGGCCCCTGAATGAGCCGCGACAGTCGACAACTGGAATCCGTTCTCCATCACGACATTCCCCTCACCCGGGACATGGGCCTCAAAGTGCTCGACTGGCATGACCAGCAACTGCGCCTGCACTTGCCGCTGGAAGCCAACGTCAACCACAAGAGCACCATGTTCGGCGGCAGCCTGTATTGCGGCGCGGTCCTGGCCGGTTGGGGCTGGCTGCATTTGCGCCTCAAGGAAGAAGGCATTACCGACGGGCACATCGTGATTCAGGAAGGGCAGATCAGCTATCCGCTCCCGGTGACGGGCGATGCCAACGCCATTTGCCAGGCGCCGGACCCGGTGATCTGGAAGAAATTCCTGACCACCTTCCAGCGATACAGCCGAGCGCGGTTGACGCTGCATACACGGGTCGTCAATGAAGGCCGTGATGAGGATGCGGTGAGGTTTGTCGGGCAGTACGTGTTGCACCGCTGAACTTCAGATCGGTAAGAAACCCTGTGGCTAGGGAGCTTGCTCCCTAGCCACAAAAAGGTGTGAATCTCAGGAGCGTGCCAGTTCCAACAACTTCTCCCGCCAAGCCGCCTTCGCCGGCAGCGCCAGAAAGAATGCGTTCAACAGCGACTCCCGCGCCGGATAGCTGAACGGCTCACCGCTCAACTCCAGCACTTCACCACCCGCGCCTTCCAGCACACCTTGCGCTGCCGCCGTGTCCCACTGGGAAGTCGGTGCCAGGCGCGGATAACAATCCGCCGCCCCTTCGGCCAGCAGGCAAAACTTCAGCGAACTGCCGATATTGGCCAGTTGCAGCTCGCCAAGGCTGGCGCTCAACCCGGCCAGCAAGCGCTCCTGCTCCGGGCTCGAATGGCGACGACTGGCCACCACGGTGAACGACTCGCCGGGCGCCAACGCCTCACGCACCTTGATCGCCACAGGCGTGCCACCTTTATCGCCACGCCAGGCGCCGAGTCCCGCACCACCGACGTAAAAACGCCCGTTGGTCGGCATCGACACTACACCGAACACCACCCGACCGTTTTCGATCAGAGCGATGTTGACGGTGAACTCTTCGCTGCCGTTGATGAACTCCTTGGTGCCATCCAGCGGATCGACCAGCCACCAACGCTGCCATCCGGCCCGCAGGCTTTGGGGAATGTTGGCGTCCTCTTCGGAGAGCACCGGGATGCTCGGATCGAGCGCCGTCAGCCCGGCCAGAATCAGGTGGTGCGCGGCCAGGTCGGCAGCAGTCACTGGCGAGTCATCAGCCTTCACCGTGACGGCCGTGCCTGTGCGCCAGAACGGCAGGATCGCATCACCGGCCTGCAAGGCCAGTTCAATGACCGGCGCCATCAACGGATGCGGGAAATTCATGGCTGGAACGCTCCGCGCTGAGTCAACAGGTCTCGGGCCAGGTACAGCGCCGCCAAGGCACGGCCTTCGGTAAATTGGGGGTTTTGTGCCAGCGCCGAGAGTTCACGCAGATTGACCTTGTCCACTCGCATCGGCTCTGGCTCGTCGCCTTCCAGACGCGCTTCGTAGAGGTCGGTGGCCAGCACCACTTGGATCTTCTGGCTCATGTAACCGGGGGACAGCGACAATTCGGTCAGGTGCTCCAGCTGCCGTGCGCCAAAACCGGCCTCTTCCTTGAGCTCGCGCTCGGCTGCCGCCAGCACGTCTTCACCCGGCTCGATCAACCCCTTGGGCAATGACATTTCGTATTCATCCGTGCCGCCGCAATACTCCTCGACCAGCACCGCATGCTCGGCATCGAGCATCGCCACGATCATCACCGCGCCGTACCCGGCACCCTTGCCGACCAGGCGTTCATACGTGCGCTCCACGCCGTTGGAAAAGCGCAGCTTCAGCTCTTCCACGCAGAACAATCGACTGGTGGCGACAATTTCGCGGGCGAGTATGGTGGGTTTCTGGCGCATGCAAAGCTCCTTGGCGTGAACGCGCTACTATAACGCGGCTTTCCCGATTGTTTACGCCAGAAATCTTTCTACTGCCCGAGACGCTGCCATGCCTTCATTACCCTGGTCCGACATCGATACCGTTCTGCTGGACATGGACGGCACGCTGCTGGACCTGCATTTCGACAACCACTTCTGGATGGAGCACCTGCCCCAGCGTTACGCCGAACTGCACGGGGTCAGCCGGGCCATGGCCGAGATGGAATTGCAGCCTTTGTTCGAGCGCAATGCCGGCCAGTTGCAGTGGTACTGCCTGGACTTCTGGAGCGCCGAACTGAAGCTGTCGGTACGCGACCTGAAACTGGAAACCGCGCACCTGATCGCCCTGCGCCCGGATGCCGACACCTTTCTGGCGGCGATCAAACGGGCCGGTAAGCGCGTGGTGCTGATCACCAATGCCCATCGGGATGCGCTGTCGTTGAAGCTGGAAAAAATCGAACTGGCACCCTACTTCGAGCGCTTGATCAGCTCCCATGACTACGGCTTCCCCAAGGAAAACCCGCAATTCTGGGATGCGCTGCAAGCCGATATCGATTTCGATCCGGCGCGCAGCCTGTTCATCGACGACACCTTGCCGATCCTGCGCAGCGCACGGGACTTTGGCGTAGCGCATTTACTGGCCGTGCGCGAGCCTGACAGCCGCAAGGGGCCGAAGGACACGGCGGAGTTTGCGGCGGTCGGGGATTATCGGGATTTGATTGCGGGGCTTTGAACCTGGCGCGGTCAATGTGGCGAGGGGGCTCGCCCCCGTTCGGCTGCGCAGCAGTCGCCATTCAGCTGACGCGATCTATCGGAAAGAACGCATTGGCCGAATTAGGAGTGCTTCGCACTCCAACGGGGGCAAGCCCCCTCGCCACAGGTTTGGTGTTACTCAGGAATCCGCAACGACTGCCCCGGATAGATCTTGTCCGGGTGCGACAGCATCGGTTTGTTGGCTTCAAAAATCTTGTTGTACTGGTTGGCACTGCCATACACAGCCAAGGATATGGCGCTGAGGGTGTCGCCCTTTTTCACGACCACGAAGCGCGCGGCAGCAACGACAGGCCCGGTCACGGCAATCTGATCATCCACGCTGCCAACCCCGGCGATGTTGCCCACCGCCAGCAGGATTTTTTCCTTCTCTTCCTGACTCGCCACTTCACCGGTCACCGTGACCTTGTCACCCTCGACCGTCGCCTGCACATTCGGGTTGCCCAAGCCGACCTTGCTGATGTGCGCCTTCAATTGCTCACTGGCATTGGCGTTGCCTGGCGTCAGCAAATCCAGCAGTTTTTCGCCCGCTTCCTTCACAAAGCTCAAAAGACTCATGGTGCACTCTCCTTGGGTTTCGGATTCCAGACGCCAAAGCCTAGACCACGGTCGTCACCTGCGAATCCAACCCGACCAATGACCCCGCATGCGATAGAATCCGCACCTTCCCACCCCCTGGAGCGCAGATGGACATCAAGCAGCTGAAATTCCTCATCGCGCTCGACGAAACCCGTCATTTCGGCCAGGCCGCCGCCCGCTGCCACATCACCCAGCCGACCCTGTCCATGCGCCTGCGCAGCCTCGAAGAAGAGCTCGACCTGCCACTGGTCAATCGCGGTCAGCGCTTCGAAGGCTTCACCGCGCCGGGCGAGCGGGTGCTGGCCTGGGCGCGCACCGTACTGGCGGCCTACGACGGCTTATACGCCGAGGCGGCCGCCTGTCGCGGCAATCTGGTCGGTACGTTGCGGCTGGGTATGGTGCCGCTGTCGAGCTTCGATCCGCTGCCACTGATGCAACGCTTGCACGCCGATCACCCGAACCTGCGTTTCGAACTCTCGGCCCTGAGTTCGGAGCAGATCCTCGAGCAACTGGCGAACAATCGCCTGGACCTCGGTGTTTCCTATCTGGAGCGCCTCGACACCGAACACTTCGACTCTCTGGCCTTCAGCGAAACCCGCATGGGTCTGCTCTACGATCAACGCTTCTTCACCTTTGGCGAGGCGCCGCTGAGCTGGGAATCGTTGATCGAACTGCCACTGGGCATGCTCACCAGCGGCATGCATTTTCGCCAATCCATCGACCATAACTTCCACAGCCGCGGCCTCACCCCACAACCGTTGTTGCAGACCGATGCCGTGCATCAACTGTTACAAGCCGTGCACGGCGGCCTGTGTTGCGCCGTGATGCCATTGGACGGTGGCCTCGAAGGGCTGACCGAACACTTGCGCCTGCAACCGATCGAAAACGCCCAGACCCTTGGCCGCCTGGGGCTGATCATGCGTCGCAGCGCGCCACGCTCGGCGCTTGCAGAAGCCTGTTTCGCGCTCTATCAGCAATCGCTGATCGGTGCTTGATCGACGGTATCTATCGGTAGATCAGTATTAGCGATTAGACGTGACAACTTGCCGCGCCTAGTCTTAAAGCTGATCAAACCGCCGGTGATGCCATGAACACCAAGCGCCCAGCCTGCGCGGCGCCTGCCCTCGAAACGCCCGCGCCCGCCGCCAGCCAGACGTACAGCTACAGCAACCTTGAATACTCGGAATCGGACAGCACCGCGCTGGCCGAGGAAGTCGCGCTGGCGATTGCCTACAACGGCATCAGCCAGGCGGTCATGCTGGTAACGCCCACGGACCTGGAAGATTTCATCGTCGGCTTCAGCCTGGGCAGCGGCATCATCCAGGACGCCACGGATATCTACGACCTGCAACTTAGCGGCTCGGGGTCGGCGCAATACGCGCAAGTGACCATCGCCAACCGCGCCTTCTGGAACCTCAAGCAGCAGCGTCGGCAACTGGCCGGCACCAGCGGTTGCGGGTTGTGCGGTGTGGAAGCGGTCGAGCAGGCACTGCCGGACCTTCAGGTATTGCCCGGCGCCCCGTTGCCGCCGGTCGAATGGCTTGATGGCCTGCGCGAGCGCATCGGCGCCTTCCAGCCGTTGGGCCAACATTGCGGTGCGGTGCATGCCGCAGTGTTCATGAATGACAAGGGCGAGTTACTGCTCGGCCGCGAAGACATCGGCCGGCACAACGCCCTCGACAAACTGATCGGCGGATTGATCCGCCAGAAGATCCCGACCGCTGGCGGCCTGGCGATTGTCACCAGCCGCTGCAGCCTCGAACTGATCCAGAAAGTCTTGCGTGCCGGCATCCAGACCCTGGTCAGCCTGTCGTCACCCACCGGCCTGGCCGTGCAATGGGCCCGTCGCCACAACCTCAATCTCATCCATCTGCCACAGAAGAATGCACCGCGGGTCTACAGCCCAACGTTGGAGAATCAAGCGTGAGTCAACACCGTCAAGCCGATCAGAAACCCGTCCCTCGCTACAAGCCCTACAAAGGCGCGGCCGGTGGCTGGGGCGCACTGATCAGCGTGGCCCAGGCCTGGTTGACCAGCGACAACGCGCTGAAAAACCTGCGCATGATGCTCAAGACCAACAAGAACGGCGGCTTCGACTGCCCTGGTTGCGCCTGGGGCGATTCCCTGGAAGGCGGCATGGTGATGTTCTGCGAGAACGGCGCCAAGGCGGTGAACTGGGAAGCGACCAAACGCCGTGTCGATGCCGGATTCTTCGCCAAACACAGCGTCACTTCGCTGCTGGAGCAAAGCGACTATTGGCTCGAATATCAGGGCCGCCTGACCGAACCGATGAGCTACGACGCCGAGACCGATCGCTACAAGCCGATCAGTTGGGACGCCGCATTCGCCCTGATCGCCAGGCATCTGAACGGCCTGTCGAGCCCCGATCAGGCCGAGTTCTACACCTCGGGACGCGCCAGCAACGAAGCGGCGTACCTCTATCAGCTGTTCGTGCGCGCCTACGGCACCAACAACTTCCCTGACTGCTCGAACATGTGCCACGAGGCCAGCGGTGTCGCGATGTCGCAAAGCGTCGGGGTCGGCAAAGGCACCGTGACCTTCGACGACTTCGAACACGCCGATGCGATTTTCGTCTGGGGCCAGAACCCCGGCACCAACCACCCACGGATGCTCGAACCGCTGCGCGAAGCGGTGAAACGTGGCGCGCAAGTGGTTTGCATCAACCCGCTCAAGGAGCGTGGCCTGGAGCGCTTCCAGCATCCGCAGCACGCGATCGAAATGCTCACCAACGGCGACAAGCCGACCAACACAGCGTTCTTCCGCCCGGCCTTGGGTGGCGACATGGCGATCATGCGTGGCATGGCGAAATTCCTCCTGCTGTGGGAGCGCGACGCGCAGAAAACCGGCACCCCGGCGGTGTTCGACCACGACTTCCTCAACGAGCACAGCGTCAACGTGCTGGATTACCTGGCCGTCATCGACGACACCCCGTGGGAGCAGATCGTCGAGCAGTCCGGCCTGAGCCTGGTGGAAATCGAGCAAGCCGCGCGCATGTACGCCAAGGGCAAGAACGTGATCATGTGCTGGGCCATGGGCATCACCCAACACCGCCATTCGGTGGCGACCATCCAGGAAATCGCCAACCTGATGATGCTGCGCGGCAACATCGGCCGGCCGGGTGCCGGCCTGTGCCCTGTGCGTGGCCACAGTAACGTGCAGGGCGACCGGACCATGGGCATCAACGAACGCCCTCCTGTCGCGTTCCTCGATGCCCTGGAGCGGCGCTTCCAGTTCAAGTTGCCACGCGACAACGGCCACAACGTGGTCGAGGCGATTCATGCGATGGCTGAAGGCCGGGCGAAAGTCTTCATCGGTCTGGGAGGCAACTTCGCCCAGGCCACGCCGGACAGCCCGCGCACGTTCCAGGCCCTGCGAAACTGCGACCTGACCGTGCAGATCAGCACCAAGCTCAACCGCAGCCATTTGACCCACGGCAAGGACGCGCTGATCCTGCCGTGCCTGGGCCGCACCGACATCGATATCCAGACCGAAGGCCCGCAAGCGATAACCGTCGAAGACTCGTTCAGCATGGTCCACGCCTCCAATGGCCAGCTGCAGCCGCTGTCGAACCAGATGCGCTCGGAGCCGGCGATCCTGGCCGGTATCGCTGCCGCGACCCTGGGCAGCCACCCGGTGGACTGGAACTGGCTGGTGGCCGACTACAGCCGCATCCGCGACCTGATCGCCGAGACCATTCCCGGCTTCAAGGACTTCAACGAGAAGATCAAGAACCCTGGCGGTTTCTACCTGGGCAACAGTGCCGGTGCACGCAAGTGGGACACCGCCTCGGGCCGGGCCAATTTCCGCTCGAACGCGCTGCCCAAAGACCTGGTGCACGAACGCACCCGCGCCACCGGTGTGCTACCGGACCTGATCATGCAATCGATGCGTTCCCACGACCAGTACAACACCACCATCTATGGCCTCAACGACCGTTATCGCGGCGTGAAGGGTCAGCGGGACGTGTTGTTCGTCAACGAAGCCGACATCATTCGCCTGGGCTTCAAGCCTGGGCAAAAGGCGGACATCGTTTCGCTCTGGGACGATGGCGTTGAACGTCGGGTAAAAGGCTTCACGCTGCTGGCGTTTGATATCCCGGCCGGGCAAGCGGCGGCCTACTATCCGGAAGTGAACCCGTTGGTGCCGCTGGAAAGCACCGGCGATGGCAGCCATACGCCGACTTCGAAGTTCGTGGCGATCCGGTTGGAGGCAGCGAGTGAGACTGGGCTGATCATGGCCAGGTCGGCGTAACGCTTCGTCTGTGCCGGCCACTTCGCGAGCAAGCCCGCTCCCACATTTGGATCTTCGGCGAACGGAGATTTAAATGTGGGAGCGGGCTTGCTCGCGAATACGGTAGATCAAACAACAAACTTTCCGGACCCTGCACTTTCCTTTCGCCCACAAAAAAGACCGTTTCCTCATGAAAACGGCCTTTGCGAAGTAGTAAAAGACCGGCAAAAAAACGTTAAGTTCCGCCCAAAAAACAGTAACTTGCAATATTGTATACAGGTCGTGTTATTCGTCGGATTTCGATTGTCACGCCCATTCCAGAGCCTCAGGATCGCGCCGTCATCCCCTTGAGGTTCCTCCATGAAGTTCTCCTCGATTCTCTTGTTGTCCCTTGGCCTGGTCAGCGGTATTGCGTCTGCTGGCGGCACTACCGAAGCCGGCGTAGGCGGCGCATTGGGCGGGGTTTTAGGCTCGGTCGTCGGTCAGTCGTTAGGCGGCAGTACAGGTTCCACCATCGGCGCGGCCCTGGGTGGCGCGGGTGGTAGCGCCGTCGGCGCAAACAAACACAGCCGTGGCGAAGCAGCCATTGGCGGCGCGTTGGGTGCTGCAGGCGGTAACGTGGTCGGCCGCAGCTTGGGCGGCACCACCGGCAGCCTGATCGGCGCCGCAGCAGGCGGCGGCGCTGGTGGCGCGCTGGGTAACCACATGGGCAAAGAGTACGATAATGATGATGACGGCGATCGTCGTTACTATCGCGGCCATGGTGATCGTCGTTACTACCGTGACGGCCATCCGGGCCGCGGCCATGCCTATGGCCATCGCAAGCATCGCTGGCACGACGACGACTAAGGCATCCATCGCCTAGCTATAACTGGTACATCAAAAATCGCAGCCCAAGGGCTGCGATTTTTTTTGCCTTACTGAACCGCCAGACGCTCCAGCGCCCCACGCAACCCTGCAGGAATCGCCACCGGTTGATTCGACGCACGATCGACAAACACATGCACGAAGCGCCCCGCCGCACAGGCTTCATCTTCCCCTTGCTTGAACACGGCCAGTTCGTATTGCACCGAGCTGTTGCCCAACTTGCCCACCCGTAGACCGATCTCGATGCGATCCGGGAAGGCAATGGAAGCAAAGTAATCACAGGCCGAGCTCACCACGAACCCCACCACCTCACCATGATGGATATCCAGGCCGCCGACTTCGATCAGATAAGTGTTCACCGCCGTATCGAAGAAACTGTAGTAGGTAACGTTGTTGACGTGACCGTAGGCGTCGTTGTCGTGCCAGCGGGTGGTAATGGGCTGGAAGTGGGGGTAGTCGGTGCGCTGGGGCATTAGTGTTGATTCCTGAGTGGGTTCGCCAGTCTAAGGCGAAAACCGCGTTATCGTTCTTCGCGAGCAAGCCCGCTCCCACATTGGATCTTCGGTGAACACAGATTTTGTGTCCGACCGATATCCAATGTGGGAGCGGGCTTGCTCCGGGCGGCGATCCGACGAAGGCGCCCTCACAGGCGCCACAACAATCACTTGTCAGCAAAGCCCTTGCCGGCTGCCGCCAACTCTCCAATCAACCGCGCCGGTTGCCAGTGATCGCCCTGACGCGTCTCAAGGTCCATCAAGCGCCGGTGAATGTCCGCCAACCCTTGCTGATCCGCCCAGGCCATCGGCCCGCCCTTGTCCGCCGGGAAACCATAGCCGTTGAGGTAGACCAGATCGATATCGTGGGCCGACCCGGCGATGCCTTCCTGCAGGATCTTCGCGCCTTCGTTGACCAGTGCCAGCAAGCAGCGCTCGAGAATCTCCTCCGGGCCGATCTCGCGGCGCTGGAACCCCAGGCCTTCACTGACTTCCAGCACCAGCGCATCCACCTGTGGATCATGTTCGGCCTGACGACTGCCCGGTTCATAGTGGTAAAAGCCGTTGCCACTCTTCTGACCGAAACGCCCCTGCTCACACAAACGGTTATCCACCTGAACTTGCGGCGCATCCTGCCCGATGCCGGATAACTGGCGCGCGCGCCATTGCAGATCGACACCCACCACGTCGAACATGCGGAACGGCCCCATGGCGAAACCGAAGCCTTGCAGCGCTGCGTCCACCTGGTAGGGATAAGCGCCTTCCAGCAACATTTTTCGCGCTTCGAGCACATAGGTATTGAGCATGCGGTTGCCGATGAAACCGTCGCAATTGCCCGCCACCACACTGACCTTGCCCATGCGCTGGCCGAGCGCCAGTGCCGCGTCGAGCACCGCCGGCGCCGTCTGTGCACCACGGACGATTTCCAGCAGCTTCATGATGTGCGCCGGGCTGAAGAAGTGCAGGCCCAGCACTTGCTGCGGTCGGCGTGTGACCGCAGCAATGGCGTCGATGTCCAGCGCCGAGGTATTGCTGGCCAGAATGGCTTCGGGTTTGAGCAGGTCATCGAGCTCGCGGAAGATTTTCTGCTTGAGCTCGAGGTTTTCGTACACCGCTTCGATGACCAGGTCGACATCGCGGATGGCCGTATAACTATCTGCCGCCGTAACGCGCGCGACACGGGCATCGGCTTCGCTCTGGTCAATGCGGCCCTGGCGCACGTTGTGGGCGTAGGTGTCCGCTACGGTGGCCAGCGCTTGCTCCAGCATTTGCGGATTATTGTCGACCCACTGCACGGCCACTCCGGCGTTGGCCAGGCACATGACAATGCCACGGCCCATGGTGCCCGCGCCGATGACGGCGGCGCGCTGAATATTCGACGGTGTCTGGCTCATGTTTTGTTCTCTTGTTGGCGATCCGAAGACAGCCACCACCATAGTCAGCCACCGGGTTTTTTTGAAATTTATTCCTGTGATGAGCAACATTCAGCGGATGGATGTGCCCCTGCGAGGCCCTGAGATTCCTGCTCGCGATATCGGTGTGCCAGTCGCCATCACTGTTGAATGTGCCGGCCTCATCGCGAGCAGGCTCGCTCCCACAAGGGTTGTGGTTCAGCCTGCCAGATGCCGCTGGGCCCACTCCCGCACCCCGGCATACGGATAATCCTCCAGCGCCGCGAACCCGGGAATCGACCGCGCCTTGAGCTTGGTGAACAACGGCACGCTGATCCCGCACAGAAACCGTGTCACGCGTTCAGCCGAGGGCACGTTGCCCGTGTGCTGCTCGTGCCTGTGGATAAAACCGCCACACAGCGCCTCGAAATTCTTATCCACAAGGGCCGGCAACTCCGGTGGTGCCGGTAGCCGCGCCACTTGCCCATGACACACCGAACAATGTCCGCATTGCTGCGGTGCATTGTGGTCACCGAAATACTCGGCCAGGCGATAACCCAGGCAGCGGTCGGTGGCGAACAGGTCCAGCATCGCGTGAATCCGCGCGACCTCGGTGCGCTCATGCCGAGTGAAACAGCCGTGCAGTTCCTCGCCCAACGCGACGCTGTCGAACCCGCTTTGCAGCACGCTGTAGACCTCGGTCATCTGCTTGCTTTCCAGCTCCACCCAGCCCTTCTCCTGGAAATAATCCAGCGCCTTGACCACCCGACTGCGCTCGGCCTGATGCTGTTCGTACAACGCCTCGAAATTCACCGTGGCCCAGGTCCGTGCGCGGCTTGAGGTCTGGATGATCGCAGCGACAAAATCCCTGCGCTCGCCTTCGAAACGCGCCAATAGCACCTCGGGCTCCTGCACATACTTGAACCGGTACTCGGCGTAGTACGCGTAGCGCGGGGCGATCAGCCCGCGCAACTCGAGTTGCACCAGCAAGGTCTTGAGCGGCAACTGGCGAATATTGCTCTGATCGGCCAATGGCCCCAGCAGAAATTCCCACTGCCCTTCGGTGGCTGCGGCATGCATCTCGTCAAGCACGCAACGGATGCCATCCAGCTCGGGCGTGTCGCCGTAGACGAAGTTCTCCAGCACGTTGAGGCTGTCGCGGTTGGCCAACACCAGGCAGTCCGACGGCTGCCCGTCACGCCCGGCGCGGCCGATTTCCTGGCTGTAGTTTTCGATGGATTTGGGCAGGTCAAAATGCACCACATTGCGGATGTCACTCTTGTCGATGCCCATGCCAAAGGCGATGGTGGCGACGATGCAATTGGACTGCCCGCCCATGAATCGACGCTGGATCGCTTCCCGTTGCTCATGGGGCAACCCGGCGTGATAAGCCTCGGCCTGAATGCCGTTGCGGTTCAGGTGTTCAGCGATGTGCTCGGCGGTTTTCTGTAAGGTGACATAGACGATGCTCGGCTGGTCCGGACGCTGGCTCATCCACTCGACCAGGCGTCGGCGTTTGTCCGCTCCGCGAACTGGCTCCACCAGCAAATTGAGGTTCGGGCGATAGAAACCGGTGGTCACCACATCGTCGGCTGCGATGGCGAACTTCGCCTGCATGTCGGCGATGACCTTGGGGGTCGCCGTAGCGGTCAGCAGCAACACCTGCGGGATGTTGAACTGGCGTTGATAGTCGGGAAGCTTGAGGTAGTCCGGGCGAAAGTTATGCCCCCATTCGGAAATGCAGTGCGCCTCATCCACCACCAGCAACGAGATCGGTACTTGCTGCAAAAAATGCCGGAAGCGCTCGTTCTTCAGGCGTTCCACGGAGATCATCAAAATCTTCAGCTCGCCGGATTTTGCCCGGGCCATGACATCGCTGGCGTCATCGCGGCTCTGGGCCGAATCGATACTGCCCGCCGAGATGCCGTGGCGTTGCAGGAACGCCAGTTGATCCTGCATCAACGCCAGCAAGGGTGAGACCACCAGCGTCAGGTGCGGCAGCAACAGCGCCGGCAATTGGTAGCAAAGGGATTTGCCGGAACCGGTGGGGAAAATCGCCGCCGCCGAACGCCCGGCCAGCACGGCACTGACGGCCGCCTCCTGACCGGGTCGAAATTGTGGATAACCGAAAACCTGTTCCAGGGTGTTGTGCATTAGCTGTCACTCCGTTGACCGCTGCGGAGTCAAAAGCCTGACCGGCGATCGCAGCGAGTCGAGAAAAGGTCGGGGGCAAAAACGATAGGGGATGATACAGCGGATGATTCAAAGGGCTTGAGGAATCGGGTAACTGGCAGATCGCTTTCGCGAGCAGGCTCGCGAAGAGGCCAGCACACCCACCGCAAAATTCGAAATACCCGACAATGTCCGAGGCCCCCTCTACCGAGATTTACTGCGAAGCGCCTGAAAACGCTGTAAGCATTTTTACCTCTCGCCATTCCACGTTGAAAACCCAGCACCAACGTGTAGTCCCCTTCCTCAAAATATGACAAAACCCTTACAAAGCCTGTCGATCTCAGCCGTCTTGTCCCGTAACGCCATACCCTCCTATAGTTTCCAGCGCGGCTGAAAACAGTGTCTCGGCCTGCCGGGAACACTCGCCGATTTCGCACAGGACCCACTCAATGAAAAACCCCGACTCACTGACAACCCGCTACCACCCACTCAAGACCCGCTACAGCGAAACCCCGGTGCTGGTCATCGATACCGAGGCCGACCCCTTCGAGATCCTCGACGCCGCCCGACAACGCATCCGCGCCGCCAGCGACCTGCTCGAAACCCTTTATTGCACATGTTTCAAACAGGCCGAAGCGAACGACATCCCCAAGATCGTCAGCGCCCTGTACCTGCTGACCCAGGACGGCAATGACCTGCTCGACATCGCCCGACAGCGCTTGCCGAAACTCACCGGCTGAAGAACACCACAACCGCCTGGGAGCGAGCCTGCTCGCGAAGAACGATAACGCGGTGAACCTGATAAAAAATAAAATGCCCGATACCCAAGAACCGCTCAAACAAGCAGCCTACGACGCATGGTTCAAAGCCCAAGTACAAGCCGGCCTCGATAATCTCCGTCCCAGCATTCCAGATGAAGAAGCCAAACGCTTGATGGCAATCAAACGCGAAAAATTGCGCAGGCGATAAGTCCGTAAGCAACGCCCTATCAAAGCTTCGGCACAGTCCTACAAAAGAAGACACCTTGTCGCCTATCGCGTCTAACAACAAAATTTTACTGTCTCCCCTTCGCTGCAAAATCAGCGATCAGGTTTGGTCACCTGAGAACAACGCACACATGTGTGCCATCATTCGCGCCGCGGACATCTATGTCCTCGTGGTGCATTGCTATGGCGGCTGTGTGCGGGACGCCTTCGGGCGAGCCGAGTTGTTGTTCTCGGTTGACCAAGCCTGCGCACAGTCCGCCTCCCATCGTTTGGTCACGGTGCTGGCGGTTAATTAACAACAAACCGAGTACATGCCATGTCAACTCTGAACCCGTTTCCAAATCGCTACCGCCCACTCCACACCAACCTCACCGACACCCCGGCCCTGATCATCGACACAGAGGCCAACCCCCAAGACATCCTCGAAGCCGCCCTCCAGCGCATCCGGGCCTCCAGCGAATTGCTGCAAACCCTGCACTGCCAATGCTTCAAACACGGCGACCTCGAAGACATCCCGCACATCACCCACGCCCTCTACCTGCTGACCCAGGATGGCTGCGACCTGCTCAAAGTCGCCCAGCAACGCATGCTCAACTGGAAAGCCCCGGTCTGATCTTTAATGGAGATCGCTCCCACGCACTGCGCAGGAGCGATCAAGAAACAAGAATTGCTCCGATGGAAACAAACCACTCAATGCCCTCATCGGATACAGAAGGAAACCATGAGCAGTTTTTTTGATGAGCTAATGGAAAGCGTGCAACAAATGAACGAGATCCTACGGGGTGAACGTCGGTCCTCCGTGCAAACTGGAAACGCTGAGCCAGAAGTAATCAACTCAGGCGGCCCTTCCTCTCAAGTCCGACGACCAATAAGATCCGTTCAGGCCCAATCGGATCTCCCCCAATGAACCTCGCCCCCAACCTCCCCGACGACCACTTGATGCAGCAACTCATGCAACTGCTGCATGAAGAACTCGGCTTCCCCGAACGCAAAACCATCAGCCTCAGCACCTCGATCAATTTCGACCTGGACTGCAACGGTGCAGACGCCCGGCATTTGATCGAAACCCTGGAAGACCACTTCGCCATCGATTTCGTGGATTTCGACAGCTATCGCTATTTCCAGCCCGACGGCTTTGACGTGAATCTGAAGCGAAAAGCCAAGGGTCGCGGCGAGAAGGTGCCATTGACCATCGGCATGCTCTACCGGGCCATCAAGGCCCAACGCTGGGACACGGATGAGCTCGAAGGCCTGTAACGGCCCGGCGCATTCTGACTTGCCCGCGAAAAACTGAATTTTGCGCACAAAAAAGCCGCCCCGAGGGGCGGCTTCTTCGTTAGCTCAATCCAACGCTTACAGCTTTGGACCAGCAGCCTTGATCGCGTCGCTCACTTCGAACTTCTTGAAGTTCTCGATGAACAGGCCGGCCAGTGCTTTGGCGGCTTCGTCGTAGGCGGCTTTGTCGGCCCAGGTGTTGCGTGGGTTCAGCAGGTCAGTCTCAACGCCCGGTACGGCCACTGGCACGTCGAGGTTGATGGTGTCCAGGTGCTCGGTCTCGGTACCGATCAGCGCGCCGCTCTGGATCGCTGCGATCACGGCACGGGTGGTCGGGATGTTGAAGCGTTTGCCGACGCCGTAGCCACCGCCGGTCCAGCCGGTGTTGACCAGGTAGACCTTGGAGCCGAAGCCGCGGATGCGCTTGATCAGCAGCTCAGCGTATTCGCCGGCCGGACGCGGGAAGAACGGTGCGCCGAAGCAGGTGGAGAAGGTCGACTTGATGCCGCTGCCCGAACCCATTTCGGTCGAACCGACCAGAGCGGTGTAACCGGACAGGAAGTGGTAAGCCGCTTGTTCTTCGTTGAGGATCGACACTGGCGGCAGCACGCCGGTCAGGTCGCAGGTCAGGAAGATCACAGCGTTCGGCTCGCCACCGAGGTTCTTCTCGGAGCGCTTGGCAACGTGCTCCAGCGGGTAGGCGGCGCGGCTGTTCTGGGTCAGGCTGACATCGGCGTAGTCGGCGTGCTTGGCATCGTCGATAACGACGTTTTCCAATACCGCGCCGTGCTTGATGGCTTTCCAGATAACCGGCTCGTTCTTCTCGGACAGGTCGATGCACTTGGCATAGCAACCGCCTTCGATGTTGAACACAACGCCTTCGCCCCAGCCGTGTTCGTCGTCACCGATCAGGTAACGGCTTTCGTCGGCCGACAGGGTGGTTTTACCAGTGCCGGACAGACCGAAGAACAGGGTCACGTCGCCTTCTTCGCCGATGTTGGCGGCGCAGTGCATTGGCAGTACGTCGGCAGCCGGCAGCAGGAAGTTCTGCACCGAGAACATGGCTTTCTTCATTTCACCGGCGTAACGCATGCCGGCGATCAGCACTTTCTTCTGTGCGAAGTTGAGGATCACGCAGCCGTCGGAGTTGGTGCCGTCACGCTCTGGCACGCACTCGAAGTTGGCAACGTTGAGCACTTGCCACTCGTCACGACCCGCCGGGTTGTACTGAGCCGGGTTGATGAACAGGCAACGGCCGAACAGGTTCTGCCAGGCAGTCTGGGTGGTCATCTTCACGGCCAGGTAGTGCTCGGAAGCCGCACCTACATGCACGTGGGAAACGAAATGCTCTTGCGCGTTGTTGAATGCCTCAACGCGAGCCCACAGGGCGTCGAACTTGTCGGCCGGGAACTTGCGGTTGATCGGGCCCCAGGCGATGGCGGCCTGAGTGCTTGGCTCTTCAACGATGAAACGATCGACTGGCGAACGGCCGGTACGGTGACCGGTACGAACGACCAGTGCGCCGGTATCGGCAAGCTCGCCTTCACCGCGGTTGAGGGCTTCTTTAACCAGATCATCAACACTCAGATCGGTGTACACGGCATTGTTGGCTTGCGTCATGAGGTTCCCCGTCGGCCAGTGGCCGAGTGCTCCAAACGTTTTTGTAGTAGAAAGTCGCGCACTACTACCGCGGAAAAAGTGGGCCGGATTATGCCAGAAAAGCCCAAAAAAAGTAGACCCCTCCTGTCGTAACGGCGTTAATCCGGCGCAAGGCAGTGAATTTACCTGCGCTGAACCGTTTTAGTGACGGGTATCTGACGGCGTCTCGATACCCGCGCCGGCGAACAATTGAGTGACATCGGCCGCGTCAAACAGGTAGCGCTGGTTGCAGAACTGGCAATCGATTTCGATGTTGCCACCGTGTTCGACCACCAATTGCTGCGCGTCTTCCATACCCAGACTGACCAGCGCATTGGCCGAACGTTCGCGCGAGCAGCTGCAACGGAAGCGCAGCTTCTGCACATCGAACAGACGCACCTGCTCGTCGTGGTACAGGCGATGCAGCACGGTTTCGTTGTCCAGGCTCAACAGCTCGTCGGCGGTCAGCGTACCGCCCAGGGTGGTGATGTGCTGCCAGCTGGCGGCGCGTTCGTCTTCGTCTTTCAAACGGTCGGCCGGCAGTTGTTGCAGCAACAGGCCACGGGCACGACGACCATCGGCGCAGAGCTTGATGCGGGTGCCAATCTGCTGGGACATGACGAAGTAGTTGGTGAAGCAGTCGGACAACGTTTCGCCATCCAGATCGACGACGCCCTGGTAGCGTTGGCCCCGTTTCGGGTCGACGGTCAATGTCAGCGAGCCGTCCGGCATCAGGTCAGCCAGGGTAGCATCAGGTGCGATGCGGTCCGCCTCGTAACGGGCCAGGCCCCGGATGTCGCGCTCGCTGGAGCACTCGATCATCAGCAGCGGGATCGGGCCTTCGGAGCGTGCCTGCAGAATCAGCAAGCCATCGAACTTCAACGTGCCGACCAGCAACGATGCGGCCGCCATCAGCTCGCCGAGCAGTTGCGCGACCGGCTGCGGGTAGGCGTGTTTGGCCAGGACTTCGGCGTAGCTGAGCTCCAACGAGACCAGTTCGCCACGGGTGTCGCTGTCATCGAAGATGAAGCGTTGGGTGAAGTCGTTATCCGCGTGATCGGTCATAGGTCTGGGTATCTGAATTAGTGAAAAAGGTTACAGGACACAAGAAATTTACCCTGCGCCACCCCTCGGGTGCGCAACATTCAGCCATGAAAGGCATTTTATGAACAATCCGGGCCTGATCCAAGCAAGGTGGAAAAAGCGCTGATGGGTTTTGGGTCGTTTCCCGCCCTGCACTGCTGGCAATGTGGTTATGGCCTACAGGTCAGAGACTGTGTGTGATTTTCGACGAGCGGCGATATCGTCCATGCGATGCACTGCTGGCGAAGCACAGATATGGATGCGCACCGGGTCAATTGCAAGTCTTGGCCTTAAGACGCGGTGAGGCCGGGTGAGTACGCGGCACTCGCCCGAGAAATATCTGTATTAGTCGTCGTTACTGCTGCCACGAAACTTGAACAAATCCCGCCGCTGTTTCTTGCTCGGCTTACCGTCGGTGCTCACACCCAGGGCTCCGGCTTTTCTTTGCGCCGCGGCCTCTTCGCGTTTGGCGATGCTGGCCAGGGTTTCGGCATACAAGGTCTGCGCTTGCGGCGCGCCGCGGCGAACGATCGACAACGCCTGAACCACCACCGTGCGCTCCTCGAAACCGGTGCGGATCACAAACTCATCGCCGACCCGCGGCTCTTTACCCGGCTTGCAACGCTCGCCCCGGCAATGCACCTTGCCGCTTTCAATCGCCGCCTTGGCCAAGGCGCGGGTTTTGTAGAATCGTGCAGCCCACAACCATTTATCGAGGCGGACTTTGTCGTCCTCTTCGTTTTTTTGTGCCATGGAATTTCCTCATTCTGAAATATTGGTGAACTGTACTACCGTTTCTGTCGTACCAAGAATTACTCCATCCCGGACTACAATGCTGACATTCCATAACCTCCTTGCGAGACTGGAAATCCGGGCTGTAGATATCTGTCGCCTTTTAACCATTATTCTGCGTGAATACCGCGAATTTGGCCGCCTGCGGCCACTGCGGTTTCTACCGGTTGAGCAATTTTGAAGACATTTGACCATTTGACCGTTGTCGGTCTGCGCGAGTGGGTGGCGCTCCCTGATTTGGGAGTCGCCGGCCTTCGGGCAAAAATCGACACCGGCGCCAGCACCTCCAGCCTGCATGCCACCGACATCGAGACATTTGACCGGGACGGTGAGCAGTGGGTGCGTTTCACGGCGCACCTGGGCACGGTGGTTCAGTTGCGACACCGGCGCTGCGAAGCACCGCTGGTGACGAGGAAAACCATTAAAAGCTCAAACGGTCACGCGCAGGTGCGATACGTGATCAGCACCACCCTGGCCCTTGGTGATCGGGTCTGGCGGGTCGAATTCACGCTCGCCTGCCGCAAGTCCATGCGTTATCGCCTGCTACTCGGCTCCAAAGCCCTGATCCACGGCCAGTTGGTGGTCAATCCGGGCATCAAGTATGTACAAGACAAGCCGGTGTTCCCGGTATCTACCTCCTCCACAGGTGTTGCATGAAGATCGCTGTGCTGTCGCGGAATCCGCGTCTGTATTCCACCCGTCGTCTGGTCGAAGCCGGTACCGAGCGTGGCCATGAAATGGTGGTGGTCGACACCTTGCGCGCCTACATGAACATCGCCAGCCACAAGCCGCAGATCCACTACCGCGGCAAACCGCTGGAAGGCTTCGATGCGGTGATTCCACGGATCGGCGCATCCGTGACCTTTTATGGCTGCGCAGTGCTGCGCCAGTTCGAAATGATGGGGGTATTTCCGCTCAACGAATCGGTGGCCATTGCCCGTTCGCGGGACAAGCTGCGTTCGCTGCAATTGCTGTCCCGTCGCGGGATCGGTTTGCCGGTGACCGGGTTTGCCCACTCCCCCGATGACATTCCCGACCTGATCGAAATGGTCAACGGCGCGCCGTTGGTGATCAAGGTGCTGGAAGGCACCCAAGGCATCGGCGTGGTGCTGTGCGAAACCGCCACGGCTGCGGAATCGGTGATCGAGGCGTTCATGGGCCTCAAGCAGAACATCATGGTTCAGGAGTACATCAAGGAAGCCGGTGGTGCGGACATTCGCTGCTTCGTCGTCGGTGACAAGGTAATTGCAGCGATGAAGCGCCAGGCCAAGCCCGGCGAGTTTCGCTCCAACCTGCATCGCGGTGGCAGCGCGAGCCTGATCAAGATCACGCCGGAAGAACGCATGACAGCGTTGCGTGCGGCGAAGGTCATGGGGCTGGCAGTGGCAGGCGTCGACATCCTGCGCTCCAATCACGGACCGTTGGTGATGGAAGTTAACTCGTCGCCGGGACTTGAGGGGATTGAGACCACCACCGGGAAGAATGTGGCGGGGATCATCATTGAACATCTGGAGAAGAATGGTGGGCCGAATATGACTCGGACCAAGGGCAAGGGCTGAGGCTCATCAACTGTGGCGAGGGAGCTTGCTCCCGCTGGAGGCCGAAGGACTCCCAAATCCCACAATCGTGTTCTTGTACTTCAGACACGGTTGTCTGGTTTTGCGGCTGCTGCGCAGCCGAACGGGAGCAAGCTCCCTCGCCACAAAGGCCTCTGTGTTTGCTAAACAGCATCCCGCGGCAACATCAACCCCAACGGCAACCGCACCCGCGCCTCCAGCCCACCGCCCGAGCGGTTACGCAGCTCAACGTTGCCGCCATGCATCGAAGCAATCCGCTTCACGATCGCCAGACCTAATCCGGTACCTTTGCCTCCCCGGGCACGATCACCCCGGGTGAACGGGTTGAAAATCGCCTCCAGCTCCGACGGATCGATCCCGGCACCACGGTCCATGACACTCAGCACCACATACGGTGCGCTGGTGTCCCCGGATACATACGCCGCCACCTCCACACCGTTGCCAGCATGATGCAGCGCGTTGCCGATCAGGTTGTTCAGCAGCCGCTTCATCGACACACGACGCAATGGAAACGGCTGGATAGGTTCCAGACGCAATCGCACTTTTTCTTCGGTCTGGTTATACGGCGCGGCAACTTCACGGACCAGGTCACTCAGGTCAACCTCTTCCACCGACTCGTCACGCCCGTCGCGAATGAACGCCAGGAACTGATCGAGAATCGCGTCCATGTCTTCGATGTCACGCACCATGTCGTCAGTCAGGTCGGTGCGATCGCCCATCAGTTCCAGGGACAGGCGCAAGCGTGTCAGCGGCGTACGCAAGTCGTGGGACACCCCGGCCAGCATCAGTTCACGCTCTCGACCGGCCTGTTCGACGTCTTCGGCCATCTGGTTGAAGGCGCGGTAAACCTCGGTCATTTCACTCGGCGTATCGCTGATCGGCAGGCGCACGCTGCGGCCCTGGCCGAGTTGCCGCGCGGCATACACCAGGCGCTTCAAAGGTTGATTGAGCTGGCTGACGAAGATCCAGGCCGAAGCGGTGGACAGCAGACCAATAGCGAGGAACCAGCCCAGCACGTTCCAGATTTTCTGGCCGCGCAACGGATGGGGATAAAGCGGTACTTTCAGCCAGCCATCGCCCAGGCTTGGCGCCCGGACCCACAGCGCCGGTGGCGAATGCATGCGCAGCCGGACTTCAGTGTCGGCACCCAGCTCCGCCTGCATCTGCCGCTGGTAGATCTCGCTGTAAGGCCAGTGCTGTTCACCTTCCGGCACGCCGGCACCCACCACCCGGATCAGGGTCGCAGCCTCGGCGATCTTGCCGCGGTTTTCTTCATCGGCAGCCCAATAGGCGCGCAGCGTCAGGGCGACACCGTGGCTGTACTGGCGGTCCACCAGCACGTCTTCGTTCATCAGCAGATAAACCAGGGTCAGTGCCTTGGAGAAGAGTACGACGATGAGCACCAGCCAAAGGGTGCGGGAGAAGAAGCTCTGGGGGAACCAAACGGGGGTTTTCATGGATAACCGTTAAACACTTGCAGGAGCGAGCGATGCTCGCATATTGCGGATCGCGAGTCTGCGGACAGGATCGATTGATCCGTTGTCCGCATGACCCGTTCCTACAATTCGCCAATCACTTGGTGGCGGTACCATCCGGTACAAACACGTAACCCACGCCCCAGACAGTCTGGATGTAACGCGGTTTGGACGGATCAGGCTCTATCATCCGGCGCAGACGGGAAATCTGCACGTCGATGGAACGCTCCAGGGCATCCCACTCGCGGCCACGGGCCAGGTTCATCAGTTTGTCGCGGGTCAGCGGTTGACGCGCGTTCATCACCAGGGCCTTGAGCACAGCGAATTCACCGGTGGTGAGCATGTGCACTTCTTCGCCGCGCTTGAGCTCGCGGGTAGCCAGGGACAACTCGTAGTCACCGAAGGTTACGCTTTCGTCTTCGCTGCCTGGCGCGCCCGGCACCGGAGCCGACTGGCGACGCAGGACCGCTTTGACGCGAGCCATCAGTTCATCCGGGTTGAACGGCTTGGCCAGGTAATCGTCGGCGCCCAGTTCCAGGCCCTTGATGCGGCTCAGTTCGTCGCCCTTGGCGGTGAGCATGATGATCGGAATCTGGTTGTTCGCATTGCGCAGGCGGCGGCAGGCGGTCAGGCCGTCTTCGCCGGGCAGCATCAGGTCGAGGACGACCAGGTTGAATACTTCGCGCGCCAGCAGGCGATCCATTTGCTCGGTGTTCGGTACGGCGCGGGCGCGGTAGCCCTTGCTGACGAAAAAACGCTCCAGCAGGCTGCTGAGCCCCGGATCGTCGTCAACGATAAGAATTTTTTCGCCTTCAGCAGTTTGTGCAGTGCTGCTCATTGGATGCTCCTTTGATCTCGGCACGCATTATGGCGTAGCTGCCGTTATACGCACCGTGTGCATTGTTAGCAGATTTTTCCTATACCGCCAGAAAACCGGCCATTGCACCGGCAACCCGCGATGCCCCCGAATGCCGTAACGCTGGTTATAATGCGCGGCCTTTTGTGTCAGGCAACATCAGACAGGTACTACAGACGGACACCATTTATTTTCATGGCGTCGGCAGTAATTGTTCGATTTCACGGGTCAACGGGATACCTTTTGATCCAGGTAGCGGCGCAGGCCAGGCCGCTCAACCAGACTCGCCGAGGCCCTATCTCTGCGCCTGCGAGCCTGCTTTCACAATTTGTCAGGTGGTTTTATGGACAGCATCAACAGCCGCATCGCCGAGGAACTCGGTGTACGCCCACAACAGGTCGAAGCGGCCGTCGCGCTACTCGATGAAGGCTCTACCGTTCCCTTCATCGCCCGTTACCGGAAAGAAGTGACCGGCAGCCTCGACGATACGCAATTGCGTCATCTGGAAGAGCGCCTGCGCTACCTGCGAGAACTCGACGAACGGCGTATCAGCATCCTCGCCAGCATCCAGGAGCAGGGCAAGCTGACCCCGCAACTTGAACGCGACATCAAGCTCGCCGACACCAAGACCCGTCTCGAAGACTTGTACCTGCCGTACAAGCAGAAGCGCCGCACCAAGGGCCAGATCGCCCTGGAAGCCGGCCTCGGCGAGCTGGCCGACGGCCTGTTCAACGACCCGTCCCTGAGCCCGGAAACCGAAGCCGCACGTTTCATCGACGCAGAAAAAGGCGTGGCCGATGTGAAGGCTGCCCTCGAAGGCGCCAAGTACATCCTGATGGAACGCTTCGCCGAAGACGCAGGCCTCTTGGACAAGCTGCGCAACTACCTCAAGCAGGAAGCCACCCTCAGTGCCCGCGTGATTGCCGGCAAGGAAGAGGAAGGCGCCAAGTTCCGCGATTACTTCGAACACGACGAACCACTCAAAAGCATGCCGTCGCACCGCGCGCTGGCAATTTTCCGTGGCCGCAACGAAGGCATCCTCAGCTCCGCGCTGAAAGTCGGCGACGAACTGCCGGGCACCATGCACCCGTGCGAAGGCATGATCGGCCAGCAATTCGGCATCCAGAACCAGAACCGCGCCGCCGACAAATGGCTGGGCGAAGTGGTGCGCTGGACCTGGAAGGTCAAGCTCTACACCCATCTGGAGACTGATTTGCTGGGCGAGCTGCGCGATGGCGCGGAAACCGAAGCGATCAACGTGTTCGCCCACAACCTGCACGACCTGCTGCTGTCGGCCCCGGCCGGCCCGCGCGCCACTTTGGGCCTCGACCCGGGCCTGCGCACCGGTTGCAAGGTCGCCGTGGTCGACTCCACCGGCAAGCTGCTGGATCACGCCACGGTTTACCCGCACGTGCCACACAACAAGTGGGACCAGACCCTCGCCGTGCTCGCCGCCCTGTGCGCCAAGCACTCGGTGGACCTGATCGCCATCGGCAACGGTACCGCCAGCCGCGAGACCGACAAGCTGGCCGCTGAACTGATCAAAAAATATCCGGCCATGAAGATGACTAAGGTCATGGTTTCCGAGGCCGGCGCATCGGTTTACTCGGCATCGGAACTGGCTTCCAAGGAATTCCCGGACCTCGACGTGTCGATCCGTGGCGCCGTATCGATTGCCCGTCGCCTGCAAGACCCTCTGGCTGAGCTGGTGAAGATCGATCCGAAATCCATCGGTGTCGGCCAGTACCAGCACGACGTGTCGCAGCTGAAACTGGCCCGTGGCCTGGATGCGGTGGTCGAGGACTGCGTGAACGCCGTCGGCGTCGACGTGAACACTGCTTCCGTGGCGCTGCTGGCACGGATCTCCGGCCTCAACGCGACCCTGGCGCAGAACATCGTCAGCCACCGCGACGAGCATGGCGCGTTCAAGACCCGCGCTGCGCTGAAAAAAGTCGCGCGCTTGGGTGAAAAAACCTTCGAACAGGCCGCCGGATTCCTGCGCGTCATGAACGGCGAAAACCCGCTGGACTCGTCGGCGGTTCACCCGGAAGCCTATCCGCTGGTTCAGCGCATCGCCGCCGAAACCGACCGTGACATCCGCTCGCTGATTGGCGATGCCGCGTTCCTCAAGCGTCTCGATCCGAAGAAGTACACCGATGAAACCTTCGGTCTGCCAACCGTGACCGACATCCTTCAGGAACTGGAAAAACCCGGCCGCGACCCGCGCCCCGAGTTCAAGACCGCCGAGTTCCAGGAAGGCGTCGAAGACCTCAAGGACCTGCAACTGGGCATGATCCTCGAAGGCGTGGTGACCAACGTGACCAACTTCGGTGCCTTCGTCGATATCGGCGTGCATCAGGACGGTTTGGTGCACATCTCCGCACTTTCGGAGAAGTTCATCAAGGATCCTCGCGAAGCGGTGAAGGCCGGTGACGTGGTGAAAGTGAAGGTCATGGAAGTCGACATCCCGCGCAAACGCGTGGGCCTGTCGATGCGCATGAGCGACACCCCAGGCGAGAAAATCGACGGCGCTCGCGGTGCGCGTCCGGGGTCGGCGCCACGCCAGTCCCAGAACACCGCACCGCGCAAGGAAACCACGGCGGCAGCACCGAGCAACAATGCCATGGCTTCGCTGTTCGCCAATGCCAAGCAGTTGAAGAAACGCTGATGGACATTCCCGCCGGGCTCACCGAAAGCGCGTTTTTCAAGCTACTGGGCTGCCGCTTGCACAGTCTGGAAACCGGGGTGGCGCAAGTCGCCCTGGCGCTGGAACCGGAGCTGCGCAATCGCGGTGGCAAGCTGCACGGCGGGGCCTTGTTCAGCCTGGTGGACATTGCCATGGGGCTGGCCTGTTCCAGCACCCACGGCTTTGACCAGCAGAGCGCGACCATCGAGTGCAAGATCAACTACATCCGCGCCGTCTCTGACGGCGAGGTGATGTGCACGGCGCGGGTGATCCACCCGGGCCGGCGCACATTGGTGGTCGAGGCCGATGTGGTGCAGGGCGACAAACTGGTCGCAAAAGCACAAGGCACGTTCGCTGTCCTGTAGCTACTCGTCATCGATTTGAGTTAATTTCGGCGTTGTGACCGCAGCGTCGGAGTTTCCTGTGGGAGCGGCTGTGGCGCGGGGGCTTGCCCCCGTTTGAGTGCGTAGCACTCACAATATCTTGGAACATCAGAGGTTTTGGGGCTGCTTCGCAGCCCAACGGGGCGATGCGGCGTTCCGACAAGCCCCCTCACCACAGGTCCGCTCCCACATCGATTGCGGCGAGTTCCAAAACCAGGCGAAAACGCCAGTTTTAACTTCACCCTTGTAGACCGTCTTGCCCACCCCCATATTGGGGCGACTGACGCGTGAAGGAATCCAACTTGAGCGAACTTCTCAACCGCCGCCTGGCTCTGCTCGGCGAGCGCGCTAACCTCTCTCTGCTCGAACAGTGCCTTCACGGCATCGAACGTGAATGCCTGCGCGTGACCGATGAAGGTCGCCTGGCGCAAACGCCGCACCCGGAAGAATTGGGTTCCGCGCTGACCAATGAACAGATCACCACCGACTATTCCGAGTCGCTGCTGGAGTTCATCACCCCGGCCCTGCCCGATCCTGCCGATACGCTGGCGAGCCTGGACAGCATTCACCGCTTTGCCTACAGCAAGCTCGGCAACGAGTACCTGTGGAGCCCATCGATGCCGTGCCCGTTGCCGGCCGAGGAAAACATCCCGATCGCCTATTACGGCACGTCCAATATCGGGCAGCTCAAGTACGTCTACCGCAAGGGCCTGGCCCTGCGTTACGGCAAGACCATGCAATGCATTGCCGGCATCCACTACAACTTTTCCCTGCCGGAAAAACTCTGGCCGTTGCTCAAGCAGGCCGAAGGCTTTGTCGGCACCGACCGCGATTTCCAGTCGTCGTCCTACATCGCGCTGATCCGCAACTTCCGCCGCTACAGCTGGCTGCTGATGTACCTGTTCGGTGCTTCACCCGCACTGGACGCCGGCTTCCTGCGCGGTCGTTCGCACCAGTTGGAACAACTGGACCCGCATACCCTGTACCTGCCGTACGCCACCAGCCTGCGCATGAGCGACCTGGGTTACCAGAGCAACGCCCAGGCCGGTCTGACGCCGTGCTACAACGATCTGAACAGCTACACCGACAGCCTGCGCAAAGCGGTGGCTACGCCGTATGCGCCGTACGTCGAAGTCGGCACCCACCAGGATGGCGAGTGGGTTCAGCTCAACACCAACATCCTGCAGATCGAAAACGAGTACTACTCCAACATCCGCCCGAAACGCGTGACCTACACCGGCGAGCGCCCTATCCAGGCGCTGGTGGCCCGTGGCATCCAGTACGTCGAAGTACGCTGCCTGGACATCAACCCGTTCCTGCCAATGGGCATCGACCTTACCGAGTCGCGCTTCCTCGATGCGTTCCTGCTGTACTGCGCGCTCAATGACAGCCCGCTGCTGACCAACACCAGTTGCGGCAACGCGACCTCGAACTTCCTCAGCGTGGTCAAGGAAGGTCGTCGCCCAGGCCTGCAACTGCAACGGGATGGCCAGCCGGTTGACCTGAAGGAATGGGCCGGCGAGCTGCTGGAAAAAATCGCTCCTCTGGCGACGATGCTCGACCAGAGCCATGGCGTCGATGCCCACAGCAAGGCGCTGGACGCCCAGATGGCCAAGGTCCAGGACCCGTCCCTGACGCCGTCGGCCCAGGTATTGGCGGCGATGGCCGAACACAAGGAAAGCTTCGCCCAGTTCTCCCTGCGCCAGAGCCAGGCCCATGCCGAGTTCTTCCGCAGCGAGCCGTTGCCGGCTGAGGAGCAGACGAAATTTGAAGAGCGGGCGCGTTCGTCGCTGGCTCAGCAGGCTGAGCTGGAACAGAACGAAGTCGGTGATTTCGATGTGTTTGTCGGGGCGTATCAGGCGAGCATTCTGGCGATCAGTAACTAACCGTCAAACACAGGTCCCCTGTGGCGAGGGGGCTTGCCCCCGCTGGACTGCGCAGCAGTCCCAGATCAGACCGACACCGCAGTATTTCGGGTAAACCGAGTTGCCTGCATTACGACTGCTTCGCAGCCGAACGGGGCGGTTCGGCGCTCCGACAAGCCCCCTCGCCACAATTCAGCTGTCGCTCCTCAATATTCCCCTCATAAGCTAATTCGAAAAAGTTATTTATTTTCTAATTCTTAGATCATTTAGTCTCTTTCTCACGCCGACAATCGGTCGCCTGACAAGGAGCTTTCTGATGAAACTGACTTTCCCTCTACGCTTGCTGGCGGCCGCTTCCTTGGCTACCGCGAGTTTTTTTGCCCAGGCGGCCGACTTCACCGTCGCCTACCAGACCACCGTTGACCCGGCGAAAGTCGCCCAGGCTGACGGCGCCTACGAAAAGGCCACCAAGGCCGATATCAGCTGGCGCAAATTCGACAACGGTGCCGATATCATCGCCGCCATCGCCTCCGGCGATGTGCAGATCGGCTATCTCGGTTCCAGTCCCCTGACCGCTGCCATCACCCGCAAAGTGCCGGTGGAAACCTTCCTCATCGCCACCCAGATCGGTGCCGCCGAAGCCCTGGTCGCCCGCGACGGTTCCGGGATCAAGACCCCGCAAGACCTGATCGGCAAGAAGATCGCCGTGCCGTTTGTATCCACCGGCCACTACAGCCTGCTCGCCGCGCTGAAGCACTGGAACATCGACCCGTCGAAAGTCACCGTTCTCAACCTGGCTCCACCCGCGATCATTGCCGCCTGGAAACGCGGTGACATCGACGCCACGTACGTATGGGACCCGGCCCTCGGTGTCGCCAAGGAAAACGGCAAGGTACTGATCACCTCCGGCGAGCTGGCCAAGTTCGGCGCACCGACCTTCGACGCCTGGATCGTGCGCAAGGATTTCGCCGAGAAGCACCCGGAGATCGTCACCGCGTTCGCCAAAGTGACCCTGGACGCCTACGCCGATTACCGCAAAGACCCGCAAGCCTGGCTCGCCAACCAGAGCAACGTCGACAAGCTTGTAAAACTGTCTGGCGCCAAGGCCAGCGACATTCCGCTGCTGCTGCAAGGCAACGTCTACCCGCTGGCGGCTGACCAGGTGCTCACCCTCGGCGCGCCGACCACCAAAGCCATCACCGACACCGCGGCGTTCCTCAAGGAACAAGGCAAGGTCGAGGCCGTGCTGCCGGACTACGCGCCGTACGTCAGCGCCAAGTTCATCACCAACTGATCGGGAGTCAACGCGATGGCCTTGCTACAGCTGGAGCGCATCAGCGCACAGTACCCCGGCAACCCGGAACCGGTGTTGGCGGATATCTCCCTGAGCCTGGGGCCCCGGCAATTGCTGGTCGCCCTCGGCCCGTCCGGCAGTGGCAAAACTTCGCTATTGAACCTGATTGCCGGTTTCGTCGAACCCAGCGCCGGGCGCATCACCCTCGACGGCGTGCCAGTCAATGGCCCGAGCGCCGAGCGCGGCGTGGTGTTCCAGGACGACGCGCTGCTGCCGTGGCAAGACGTGCTGGCCAACGTCGGGTTCGGCCTGGAACTGGCCGGTTTCGCTCGGGACAAACGCGAAGCTCGCGCCAGAGAAATGCTCGCCCTGGTCGACCTTTCCGGTTTTGAACAGCGCCGCATCTGGCAGCTTTCGGGCGGCCAGAAGCAGCGTGTCGGCCTGGCCCGTGCCCTCGCCGCCGACCCACGCGTGTTACTGATGGACGAACCTTTCGGCGCCCTCGACGCCTTCACCCGCGAGCAGATGCAGGAGCTGTTGCTGCAAGTCTGGCAACGCACCGCCAAACCGGTGTTCCTGATTACCCATGACATCGAAGAAGCCGTATTCCTCGCCACCGACCTGATTCTGTTGGCGCCGAACCCTGGGCAAATCGTCGAGCGCCTGCCCCTCGATTTCGGTCAGCGTTATGCCGCCGGTGAGTCGGCCCGCTCGATCAAATCCGACCCGCGTTTTATCGAAACCCGCGAACACGTACTCGCCAAAGTGTTCTCCCAACGCAGTGCCGCCCAGCGGCAGGAGCGCGCATGAGCAGCTACGAAATTCCCGTCGCAGCGATAACGCCAGGCTCAGCCGTGATTCCGGCGAGTCGCCGTTTGAGCACTCGCTGGATCAGTGTGCTGACGCTGGTTGTTCTCGTTGCTATTTGGTGGGCCGTGACGGCGACCGGCTTGATCGAGCCGCTGTTCCTGCCGCCGCCCTCCGCCGTGCTGCAAAAAGGCTGGCTGCTGGCGACCTCGGGTTATATGGATTCAACCCTGTGGCAGCACCTTGGCGCGAGTCTGAGCCGCATCGGCCTGGGCCTCGGTTTTGCGATTCTCACTGCCGTGCCAGTGGGAATCGCCATCGGCGCCAACCGTATCGCCCGTGGTGTGCTTGACCCGCTGATCGAGTTCTACCGGCCGATTCCACCGTTGGCTTATCTGCCGCTGATCGTGATCTGGTGCGGCATCGGTGAATTGTCGAAAGTGCTGCTGATCTACCTGGCGATCTTCGCCCCGATTGCCATCGCCACCGCCACCGGTGTGCGCACGGTCGACCCGGCCAAATTGCGTGCCGCGCAGTCGCTGGGCGCGACGCGTGTGCAGTTGATTCGCCACGTGATCTTGCCGAGTGCCTTGCCGGACATTCTGACCGGTGTGCGCATTGGCCTGGGCGTGGGTTGGTCGACGCTGGTCGCCGCCGAATTGATCGCCGCCACCAGCGGTCTGGGCTTCATGGTGCAATCGGCCGCGCAGTTTTTGGTCACCGATGTGGTGGTACTGGGGATTCTGGTGATTGCACTGATCGCCTTCGCGATGGAGTTGGGCCTGCGTGCCCTGCAGCGCAAACTGGTGCCATGGCATGGCCAGGCCCACTGAATACTCGCTCCCACAGTTGGCACCTCCAGATTGAAGAGAACCACCATGAGTGACTTGACCATCGTCCCCCTAAGCTCCGCCCTCGGCGCACAAATCAGTGGCATCGACATCAGCCAGCCGCTGAACCTGGAGCAGCGCGATACCATCGAACAGGCCCTGCTCAAGCATCAAGTCCTGTTCTTCCGCAACCAGCCGATCACGCCACAACAACAGGCGCGATTCGCCGCGAATTTCGGCGACCTGCACATTCACCCGATCTACCCGAATGTGCCGGAGCAACCCGAAGTGCTGATCCTCGACACCGCCGTCACCGACGTGCGCGATAACGCGATCTGGCACACCGACGTCACCTTCCTGCCGACCCCGGCCATGGGTGCGGTGCTCAGCGCCAAGCTGCTGCCGGAGTTCGGCGGCGACACGTTGTGGGCCAGCGGGATTGCGGCGTATGAAGCCCTGTCGACGCCGATGAAAACCTTGCTCGAAGGTCTGACCGCCACCCACGATTTCACCCGTTCGTTCCCGCTGGAGCGCTATGGCAACACGCCTGAAGCACTGGCCCAATGGGAAGAAGCACGGCGCAAGAATCCGCCGCTGTCGCACCCGGTGATCCGCACGCACCCGGTGAGCGGGCGCCGCTCGCTGTTCGTCAACGAAGGTTTCACCTCGAAGATCAACGAGCTGTCGGAAACCGAGAGCGAGGCGATTCTGAAGTTCCTGTTCGCCCATTCAACGCGACCGGAATTCACCATTCGCTGGCGCTGGCAGCAGGACGACATCGCGTTCTGGGACAACCGCGTGACCCAGCATTACGCGGTGGACGATTACCGCCCGGCGCGGCGGGTGATGCAGCGGGCGACGGTGTTGGGGGATGCGCCTTTTTTTCGCTGAACCGCCTGTTTTTGTAGTGACGCTGATGGCCCCTTCGCGGGTAAGCCCGCTCCTACAGTGTTCGAGTCGTATACATAATCTGTGAACACCGCCGAACCTGTGGGAGCGGCGGTGCGACGATTCGACTTGCCCGCGAAGAGGCCGGAGCAGGCACCAGAAATCCAGTGCCGATCACTTATTGCGCAGTAGAAGGCTTCTCCCAAAGATTGATTCCGCCCTCCTGGGCAAACCGGTCAATTTCCGCCAGCTCCTCTGCACTGAAGCTCAGGTTCTTCAACGCCCCGACATTCTCGATGATCTGCTCCGGCCGGCTCGCGCCAATCAAGGCAGAAGTGACCCGAGGATCACGCAGGGTCCAGGCCAGTGCCAGTTGCGCCAGGCTCTGGCCACGACGCTTGGCGATTTCGTTGAGTGCCCGCACCTGGGCAATGTTGGCCTCGGACAAATGCGACGCCTGCAACGAACCACCGCCCGGACGGTTGACCCGCGCATCCGACGGCACGCCGTTGAGGTATTTGTCGGTCAGCAAACCCTGGGCCAGCGGGGTAAAGGCAATCACGCCGGTGCCGAGTTCGTCGGTGGTATCCAGCAGGTCTTTTTCCACCCAGCGATTGAGCAGGTTGTAGGCCGGCTGGTGAATCAACAACGGGACTTTCCACTCCTTGAGCAGCGCCGCCATTTCACGGGTTTTCACTCCGGAGTACGAAGAGATGCCGATGTACAACGCCTTGCCCTGCTGCACCGCTGTGGCGAGTGCGCTGGCGGTCTCTTCCAGCGGGGTGTCCGGATCGAAACGGTGGGAGTAGAAGATGTCCACATAATCCACGCCCAGGCGTTGCAGGCTCTGGTCGAGGCTGGCCAGCACGTACTTGCGCGAACCGCCGCCCTGTCCGTAAGGGCCGGGCCACATGTCCCAACCGGCCTTGCTGGAAATGATCAACTCGTCGCGGTACTGCTTGAAGTCTTCACGCAGTAAACGGCCGAAGTTGATCTCGGCGCTGCCGTACGGCGGGCCATAGTTGTTGGCCAGGTCGAAGTGGTTGATGCCCAGGTCGAATGCCGTGCGCAACAACGCGCGCTGGGTATCGATCGGCGTGCTGTCGCCGAAGTTGTGCCACAGGCCCAACGACAGCGCCGGCAGCACCAGGCCACTGCGGCCCACGCGGCGGTAAGGGATGGAGTCGTAGCGGTTTTCGGCAGCGGTGTATGTCATCGAATCCTCTCTTGTCTGTCTTGAATCTGGTATCGACTGCTTCGCCAGTCGCCCAGCATACGCTCAGACAAACGCCAGAAAACCCCGGACTCGACTAATTGCTGAAACGTTTCATATATTTCCCGGCTGACAAGCTACCGTGCC
This sequence comes from Pseudomonas sp. P4_B4, assembly GCF_056402255.1. Lineage (NCBI taxonomy): Bacteria > Pseudomonadati > Pseudomonadota > Gammaproteobacteria > Pseudomonadales > Pseudomonadaceae > Pseudomonas > Pseudomonas sp. P4_B4. Next base: position 111,803 of record NZ_JBFUHS010000007.1, on the reverse strand, counting down.
CTCCGCAAACACCTCCCCCAACCAATCCACAAACACCCGGACCCTGGGCGACATGTGTCGGTTGTGCGGGTACAGCACTGAAACCGGCATTGATGGCGGTGGGGTGTCGGTGAGGATTTCCTTGATCAACCCTTGGGCAATTTGCGTTTCCATCCGGTAATGCGGGCACTGGATCAGGCCCAGGCCGGCAATCGCCGAGGCGGCGTAGATTTCTGCGCCGAACACCGAGATCGCACCGTCGATGGCCACTTCCTTGAGTTCACCGTCCACCATGAATTCAAACGGGAACAACTTGGCCGTCGTGCGCGAAACGTAGTTCACCGCCCGGTGCTGACTCAGGTCGGCGAGGCTTTTCGGTTCGCCGTATTTGCGCAAATAGGCGGGGCTGGCGCAGGTGATCTGACGCAGGTTGGCGACACGCTTGCCGATCAGCGTGGAGTCACCCAATGTTCCTGCCCGCAACACGCAATCGATACCTTCGGTGATCAGGTCGACCTGGCGGTCAGCCTCGCTGATGGACAGTTCGATGTCGGGATAACGCGCCATGAATTGCGGCAATGCCGGGACCACGAAGTGCTTGGCCAATGTCCCGTGCAAGTCCACCCGCAACCGCCCCTTCGGTGCCACGCCGCGAAACGCCAATTCCGCTTCTTCCAGCTCTGCCAGCAGTTGCACGCAACGCAGGTAGTAGGCCTCGCCATCCAGCGTCGGACGCACTTTACGCGTGCTGCGCTCCAACAAACGCGTACCCAGCCAGGCCTCGAACTGATTCAAGGTGTGGGTCAGCGTCGCGCGTGGCAGGTTCAGGTCATCGGCCGCCAACGTGAAGCTGCTGCGCTCGTAGATCCGCACAAAAACCTTCATCGCTTTGACTTGGTCCACAGCTCACTCCAGGCATTCAATTGTTGGCGATTATTGAACAGTCAAGGCAACTCTCGTGCATTTATCGACCTGAGTAAACATGTGAAATTGGCTTCACACCCCATCAACAGGAACACCAACATGGCTCATCAAACTCTGAAAGTTGCCATCGTGACCGGCGCCTCCCGCGGCATCGGCGCGGTCATCGCCAAACAATTGGCCAGCGAAGGTTTCGCCGTTGCCATCAACTACGCCAGCAGCGCCACCGAAGCCTCGAAACGGGTGGTGGAGTTGCGTCAGGCCGGCCACCAGGCCATAGCGATCAAGGCCGATGTGGCCAATGCCGACGACGTGCGCCGGATGTTCGACGAGGTTGAAACCCAGTTCGGCAAGGTCGATGTTTTGGTGAACAACGCCGGCATCCTCAAGGTGCTGCCACTGGCGCAACACAGCGACGAACTGTTCGAGCAGAACTTCAACATCCACGCTCGCGGTACCTTCAATACCCTGCGTGAAGCGGCAACTCGCCTGAACAGCGGTGGCCGGATCATCAACTTCTCCAGCAGCACCGTCGGCATGAATCTGCCGGGCTACGCGGTGTACATCGCCAGCAAAGCGGCAGTGGAATCCCTGACCCAGGTGTTCGCCAAGGAAATGCGCGGCCGCAACATCACCGTCAACGCCGTAGCCCCGGGCCCCGTGGCCACCGACTTGTTCCTGCACGGCAAGAGCGAAGAACAGATCCAGACCTTCGCCAGGATGGCGCCACTGGAACGCCTGGCTCAGCCAGAAGACATTGCCCGTGTCGTGTCCTTCCTCGCCGGGCCGGATTCGACGTGGGTCAATGGGCAGATTTTGCGGGTCAATGGTGGGTTGGTTTAACTATGCTCAGACAGACACCGCGATAGCGGTTTGTCAGGCAAAAAAATCCATGGGAAGCACACACCATGCACACCACCATCATCATCACCTTCGGCCTGATCCTCCTGGCGCTGATGGTCTACATCGGCGAGAACATCGGCTTCACCCGCCAAACCCTGGCCTACAGTTTTATCGTGCTGTGGCTGGCGCTGACGCTGATCAATGGCGCAGTCGGCATAGTGCATGCCGGCCAGCCGTTGAGCACCGAACTGGTGGTCGGTAGCGCCGTGTTCGGTGTCCCGGTGGCGGCGCTGGTATTGTTCATGGTGTTGACCACCGAGACGTGAGGGTCTGATCAACGCACCAGATGCAGGAACTGCATGTGCCGTTCGTACTGGTCGAGGATGTCGTTGATGATCTGCTCCTTGGTGTAGCCCACCAGATCGTAATCCTGACTGCCCTCGCTCAAATGCACTTCGGCCCGGTAGTAGCGGCGATTGTTGAGTTGCTTGGAACCCATGCCGCCACGGGCAAACGACGGCGTGAAATAGCCGCGCATCTGCACCTGATACACGAACGGATGCTGGTCGCCGTGGCCGATTTCCAGGCTGACGCTGTCATTGGCCGGGTCCGGGTGTGTCGCTACGTGCAAACCCTTTTCGATGAACACGGCAGACACTTCTTCAATCGCCGGGCGCACCGTCGTATCGAGGAAGCGATAGACCTCATCCCGCGACGGGAAATGCACCGCCTGACTCAAACGCTGACGCCAACCGCCCCGCCGTGAACCCGACACCGGTGCCAAGGAATGCATCTGCGCAATCTGCTTCTGCGATTCCAGATAAAACGCCTTGTGCAGCCCCCACATCATCAACAGCAAGATTAGCGAGAACGGCAGCGAGGTCAGGACCACCGCCGACTTCAACGCATCGATGCTGCCGGAAAACAGCAGCGCGCTGGTCACCAATGCGGTCATCGCGCCCCAGAACACTCGCAGCCATTTCGGCCCGTCTTCATCCGGGTTGCCGCCCTTGGCGGACAGCGTCGACAGCACCACGGTGCCGGAGTCGGCGGAGGTGACGAAGAACACGAAGCTGATGAACACCGTGACCGCAATGACGGTTTTGCTCCACGGGTAGGTTTCCAGCAGCAGGTAGAGCGTCATCGACGGATTGTCGATGGCCGACATGCCGAGCGCGCTCATGCCATGGTTGAGTACTTGATCGATGGCGCTGTTACCGAAGATCGACATCCACGCCAGGGTGAAGCCGAGCGGAATCAACAGCACGCCGAAGACGAACTCGCGAATGGTGCGACCACGGGAAATCCGTGCGATGAACAAGCCCACGAACGGCGACCATGCAATCCACCAGGCCCAGTAGAACACCGTCCAGCCCCCCAGCCAGTCGCTGGGTTTGTCGTAGGCGTAGAGGTCGAAACTCTTCATCGGCAAGGCGCCGAGGTAGTCGCCGAGGTTCTGGATCAGGGTGTTGAGCAAGTGCTGCGTGGGGCCGGCGAACAATACGAACAGCAGCAGCGCGCAGGCCAGCAGCATGTTGATGTCGGACATGACCCGCACGCCCTTGTCGACGCCGGAGACCGCAACGATGATCGCAGCCCCCATCATCAAGGTGATCAGGCCGACCTGAATCCATTGGGTGTGGGCGATGCCGAACAGGTAGTCCAGGCCCGAGTTGAGGTGCAACACACCGAAGCCCATATCGGCACCGAGGCCGAACACCGTGGCGATGATGCCGAAGCCATCCACCGCGTAGCCGATGGGGCCATTGATGCGCTTGCCGATCAGCGGGTACAGCGCCGAGCGCAGGGCCAGTGGCAAGTTATGCCGGTAGGCGAAGTAGGCCAGCGCCATGCCGACAAAGGCGAACACGCCCCAGCCATGCAGGCCCCAGTGCAGAAACAGAATCTGCATCGCCTGACGCGCCGCATCCGCCGTACCGGCCTCACCCTGGGGCGGTTGCAGCATGTGGGTCAGCGGCTCGGACACGCAGAAGAAAAACAGGGTGATGCTGATCCCGGCGGCGAACAGCATGCCGGCCCAGGACAAATAACTGAATTCGGGTTCGTCGTGGTCGGCACCGAGCTTGATCTTGCCGTAGCCGGATAAGGCGGTGACCACCACGAAGACCAGATACAGGGTCATCGCCAGCAGGTAATACCAGCCGACCGTATTGGCCGCCCAGTTTTGCGCCGCCAGCAACCAGGCACCGGCCTGCTCGGGCATGGCGATGACAACGACACCAAACAACAGGATGAAACTCGCCGAGAACCAGAACACCGGCGGATTCATGCGGATCAGGCCGCTTGGAGGGATGGACGATGCACTCATGTTCGGTGCACCTCGAAGGGGTAAAACGTGGCTGTAGAAATCGGACTCAGCAAAGGCAAGCCTCCTGTTGTGAGCGGGCAGCGAACCGCCGGTTTAACTTGAATGAACGTTCAAGTTAAACATGGATAGGGGGCTAAGGACTAATCGCAGGGCTCGGCGGTGGTGTTCTTACGCTAGCTCAAGGGAGGAAGTAAGTAGGATTTAAAAGCTTCGCGAGCAGGCTCGCTCCCACAGGGTTCTTGGTTGGCCACAACGTTGTGTGCACCAGAGATCCATTGTGGGAGCGAGCCTGCTCGCGAAGAGGCCAGAACAGTCAGCGAAGATTCAGGAGACTACTTCTGCGCCCCATCATCATGCTGCAGATTCGCCTGGGTCAGGTTGCTGCCCGCCGGCACGCTACGGGTCAGCCAGACGTTGCCGCCAATGGTCGAGCCCTGGCCGATGGTGATCCGCCCGAGAATCGTCGCCCCGGCATAAATCACTACGTCATCCTCGACAATCGGATGCCGAGGCTGGCCTTTCTGCAGTTGACCGTCTTCGTCCGCCGGGAAGCGCTTGGCCCCCAAGGTCACGGCCTGATAAATCCGTACACGCTCGCCGATGATCGCGGTTTCGCCAATCACCACACCCGTCCCGTGGTCGATGAAGAAACTGCGGCCGATCTGCGCACCGGGGTGAATGTCGATGCCGGTGGCCGAGTGAGCGATTTCCGCGCTGATCCGCGCCAGCAGCGGCAACCCGGCGCGATACAAATGGTGGGCCAGACGATGGTGAATCACCGCCAGAATCCCCGGATAGCACAACAACACTTCATCGACACTGCGGGCCGCCGGGTCGCCGTGATAGGCGGCCAATACGTCGGTGTCCAACAGGCTGCGCAACCCGGGCAAAGCGAGGGCGAAGTCCTGAATGATCTGGATGGTCCGGGCTTCGACTTCAGTCTCGGCCTGGGCACTGTGGCGCGCGGCGTAGCGCAATTCGAGCCGTGCCTGGGCCAACAGCGCATTCAGCGCCACATCCAGGGTGTGGCCGACGTAGAAGTCTTCGCTCTCTTCACGCAAATCCACCGGCCCCAGGCGCATAGGGAACAACGCACCGCACAGGGCTTCAAGAATGTCCGCCATGGCTGCGCGGGACGGCAATTCGCGTCCGCCCTGCTCGCCGCTGGCCCGGCCGTTTTGTGCTCGCCACTGTTCACGTGCCGTGCGCAGCTGGCTGACGATGGTCTGCAATTGCCAATGGCTGGAACGCTCACTCACGGTAAAAAACTCCTCACGGGCGGCCGGACTGTCTGGCCGCACTGACCGCGATTACTTTACGGCAAGGGTCGCGAGGCAAATTAAGAACCAATAGTGCTGTGCTCAGTTCGATTGGCTATAAGCGATTGGCGGTTGCCCCAACTTTTTGGCGTGCCTATAGTCCTGAGATCTTCAACCGCCAGTACGGACTCATGATCAAACAACAGCTCGCCCGCTTTAACCGCCTCGACCTGCTCGGTCAGCCCACCGCCCTGGAAAAACTCGAACGCCTGTCGACCTGGCTGGGCCGCGACCTGTACGTCAAGCGCGATGATCTGACGCCGCTGGCAATGGGCGGCAACAAGCTGCGCAAACTCGAATACCTGGCCGCCGATGCCTTGGCCCAGGGCGCCGACACCTTGATCACGGCGGGCGCACTGCAATCGAACCATGTGCGCCAGACAGCCGCCATTGCCGCCAAGTTGGGTCTGGGCTGTGTAGCCCTTCTGGAAAACCCTCTCGGCACTGACGACAGCAATTACACCGGCAACGGCAACCGGCTGCTGCTCGACCTGTTCGATGCCAAGGTCGAACTGGTGGAAAACCTCGACAACGCCGACGAGCAACTGCAAGCCCTGGCCAACCGACTGCGCAGCAACGGCAAGAAGCCGTACCTGGTGCCGATCGGTGGTTCCAATGCGCTGGGCGCCTTGGGCTACGTGCGCGCCGGGCTGGAACTGGCCGAGCAGATCAAGGACACCGGCCTGACTTTCGCCGCCGTGGTCCTGGCCTCGGGCAGCGCCGGCACCCACAGCGGCCTGGCACTGGCCTTGAGTGAAGCGCTGCCGGATCTGCCAGTGATCGGCGTGACGGTTTCGCGCAGCGATGAAGATCAGCGGCCAAAGGTTCAAGGCCTGGCCGAACGCACCGCCGAGTTGCTGGGCGTGAATCTGCCGGAGGCTTTCAAGGTCGAGCTGTGGGATGAGTATTTCGCCCCGCGTTATGGCGAGCCGAATGCCGGCACACTGGCGGCGGTGAAGCTGCTGGCGAGTCAGGAAGGCTTGCTGCTGGACCCGGTCTACACTGGCAAGGCCATGGCGGGCTTGCTGGACGGGATCGGCCGTCAGCGTTTCGACGAGGGTCCGATTATCTTCCTGCACACCGGCGGGGCGCCGGCTTTGTTTGCCTATAAGGATTATCTGACGGGTTGACGCGCTTGCGTGGCAGGAGAGCTTGCCTGTGGCGAGGGAGCTTGCTCCCGCTGGGGTGCGAAGCGCCCCTAAAACCTGCGATGCGGTATTTCAGTTAAATCGCAATGGCAGGTTTTTACGGCTGCTGCGCAACCGAGCGGGAGCAAGCTCCCTCGCCACAAATGGATCGAGACATATTCAATATAAGAATAACAAATAGTATATTTATTATTTTCCTATCTAAAGGCATCATCTTATAGTCACGCCGCAGGCGAATTTGCAGCGAGACGCATAAGCTGCATTAGGGCAGGATATCGCAGTCGTCCAAATCCCGAATTTGCCAACTTTCCTAAAGCGTCTTCCATAAGAAAACACAGGGGCTTGTCATGAATTTTTCCGCATTACGTCGCAATCTGCTGGTGGGCTCGCTGGGCCTGGCACTGAGCGCCGGCCTGATTGGCCAGGCGGTTGCCGGTGAGCAACTGCAAAAAATCAAAGACGCCGGCGTGATCAACGTTGGCCTGGAAGGCACTTACCCACCGTTCAGTTTCGTCGACGCCGACGGCAAACTGACCGGCTTCGAAGTCGAGTTCTCTGAAGCCCTGGCCAAAGAGTTGGGCGTGAAAGTCAAGCTGCAACCGACCAAATGGGACGGCATCCTCGCGGCCCTGGAATCCAAGCGTCTGGACGCAGTGATCAACCAGGTGACCATCTCCGAAGAGCGCAAGAAGAAGTATGACTTCTCCGAGCCATACACCGTTTCCGGGATTCAGGCGCTGGTGCTGACGAAGAAGGCCGCCGAGCTGAACATCAAGTCCGCCGCTGACCTGTCTGGCAAGAAAGTCGGCGTAGGCCTGGGCACCAACTACGAAGAGTGGGTGAAGGCTAATGTGCCGACCGCTGACATCCGCACCTACGAAGATGATCCGACCAAGTTCCAGGACCTGCGTGTCGGCCGTATTGACGCCATTCTGATCGACCGCCTGGCCGCGCTCGAATACGCCAAGAAGGCCAAGGACACCACCGCCGCCGGTGATGCGTTCTCCCGTCAGGAAGCCGGCATCGCCCTGCGTAAAGGCGAGCCTGAACTGCTGGCCGCGGTGAACAAGGCAATCGATAAGCTGCGCGCCGACGGCACCCTGAAAAAGCTCTCGGAAAAATACTTCAACGCTGACGTCACTCAATAATGGGAGAAGCTTTCCAACTCGCACTGGACTCCGCGCCCTTTCTGCTCAAGGGCGCGTATTACACGGTCATTCTCAGCCTGGGCGGGATGTTCTTCGGCCTGGTGATGGGGTTCGGCCTGGCGCTGATGCGCCTGTCGCGCTTCAAACTGGTGAGCTGGATCGCCCGCATCTACGTGTCGTTCTTTCGCGGCACGCCGTTGCTGGTGCAACTGTTCGTGATCTACTACGGCTTGCCGCAATTGGGTCTGGAACTGGATCCGCTGCCGGCGGCCCTGATCGGCTTCTCGCTGAACATGGCCGCCTACGCCTGTGAAATCCTGCGTGCCGCGATCAGCTCCATCGAGCGCGGCCAGTGGGAAGCGGCTGCCAGTATCGGCATGACCCGCGCGCAAACCCTGCGCCGGGCCATCCTGCCGCAGGCGATGCGTACCGCATTGCCGCCGCTGGGCAACAGCTTCATTTCGCTGGTCAAGGACACCGCGCTGGCCGCTACCATCCAGGTGCCGGAACTGTTCCGTCAGGCACAGCTGATCACCGCCCGCACCTTCGAAATCTTCACCATGTATCTTGCCGCCGCACTGATCTACTGGGTCCTGGCCACGGTGCTTTCGCACCTGCAGAACCAGCTGGAAGCGCGGGTCAATCGGCACGACCAGGAGTCCTGACCCGATGATTGTCGTGGAAAAACTGACAAAGCAGTTCAAGGGTCAAGTCGTGCTCAACGGCATCGATCTTGAGGTAAAGGAAGGCGAGGTGGTCGCGATCATCGGCCCTAGCGGTTCGGGCAAGACCACCTTCCTGCGCTGCCTGAATTTTCTGGAAGAACCCACCAGCGGCCGGATCAAGGTCGGCGATATCGAAGTCGATACCAGCCGTCCCCTGAACCAGCAGCAGAGCCTGGTGCGGCGTTTGCGCCAGCACGTAGGTTTCGTGTTCCAGAACTTCAACCTGTTCCCCCATCGCACCGCCCTGGAAAACGTCATCGAAGGCCCGATCGTGGTCAAGAAGACCCCACATGCCGAAGCCGTTGCCCTGGGTAAAAAACTGTTGGCCAAGGTCGGTCTGGCGGGCAAGGAGGACGCTTACCCGCGTCGCCTCTCCGGTGGCCAGCAACAGCGCGTGGCGATTGCCCGGGCGCTGGCGATGGAGCCGGAAGTGATCCTGTTCGATGAGCCGACCTCGGCCCTCGACCCGGAACTGGTGGGCGAGGTATTGGCAACCATCCGCGGCCTGGCCGAAGAGAAGCGCACCATGGTGATCGTCACCCACGAAATGGGCTTTGCCCGGGACGTGGCCAACCGTGTGGTGTTTTTCGACAAGGGTGTGATCGTCGAGCAAGGCGAAGCGAAGGCGTTGTTTGCCAACCCGAAAGAAGAACGAACCAAACAGTTCCTGAGCAAGTTCCTGAATAACGCTCACAACTAATAATCCTGCGCAACAACGGTAATCTTCCACGGATGGAAGTTACCTACCCCCTCGAAATACGCGTCATTAACATCAAACTAAACTTATCTATTCGAGATGCATATCTTGTGCGCGCACGCGGCACATACATATGCATCTCCACAATTAAAAAGCTCTAATCCAATCAGATCACCCATCGCAAGACAGTGCTTGTGACTTGCACAAACCCGCCCATATCCCCCCGATTTCAGCAGATAAATTCGACGCAACGGCGTGGTTTACTTACTTGTGATCGTAGGAACTTTCTGAATAGCACCACACACCACCCACAACTAACAAATCTTATTGACACCTGATCTTCCTGGCTCTTATCTAGTCTCCAGCCAGCGATACTCATCACGCTTCAATCATTATTTAAACTCAAAGTAATGAACGGTTTTCTGTTCGACTATTAGTTTTTTGATATTCCAGAAACGGACTTCGTTGCAAGACCTCAAGGAGACTTCATGAAAAGCACCTCGAACAAATCCGGGCTTGTGGCCCCGACCCTGGCGCAATCCAACAAGACCGGCATCAACGTCACTTGTGCGGCTCACTTGCTGATCGAGGTAGCGCCCTACCCCGCCATGGACGAAGGCGACCTGATCGAACTGTTCTGGGACAACTGCTACGTGGCCTCCCGCGTGCTGACGGCCAGCGATGTCGATCGATCGGTGCAGTTGCGCGTGCCTGAAAGTTTTGTCGCCAACGGTACTTCGCGCATTTACTACCGGGTCATGCAGATTGGTCGAGACCCGGTGGTTTCGGCCAGTCGAAACGTGCAGATCAAACTCGACTGCCCTGGCGGCCAACCCTCCGCGCTGTGCGGCGATGAAAACCAGTGCCTGGCACCGGTGAGCATTCCCGAGGCGATTCGCCGTCAGGGGGTCAATCCGAGCCAGGTCAAACGCGGTGTGCCCTTGACCATCGAGCCGTACCTGAACATGGCCGTCGACGACGAAATCACCCTGCGCTGGGGCGATGTGCGCATGGATCTGCCACGGCTCAAGTCCGCCGATGTGGGTCAACCGATTCAGGTCTGGATACCGCCGGCCATCATCCTCGAAGCCGGCGAAGATCTGCGGCTGGAAGTGACGTACTGCATTCTCGACCGGGTGGGCAACAACTCCCGCTGGGCGCCGGCCCGTACGCTGAAGATTGGTTGTGCAAATACCTATCTGAAAGTCCCGAAGAAGCAGCCCCTCAAGGCTGCTGAACCCCGCGAAAAATGATCACAACCCCTGTGGCGAAGGGGCTTGCCACAGGGATTGCGCCACCCCCGAGAACACCCTTCTATGTATATTCCTAAAAGTTAGTTCATAAAATATTTATACACGTTTAGGGTATATACACCGGACCACCGGACATCCTTGTTTTCATGCGCGGCCACAAGCGGCGCTTCCATAAGATGTGAGGTAGGTATGGTCCGGAACACAATCACCCCAGTGCAGATCGCCAGGGCATTGCGTGCAGCCAAGGAGCGGCACTGATGTCTAGTCTGGCAGATGCAATCGTCCAGAGTGACCTGGACATCGCCCCGCTGTTGTTGCCCGCAAAAGTCTTGCGCAATGACGCTCAAGCCATCAAGGCGGCCCACGAACTGGCGCAAGTCGCCCGTCTGCATGCGGCCAAACGTGACCGGCAGCGCAAGCTGCCGTGGGCGGAAATCGAACAGTTCACCCGCAGCGGCCTGGGCAGCATTTTCATTCCCCGCGAGTACGGTGGCCCGCAGGTTTCGTTCGTTACCCTGGCCGAGGTTTTCGCGATTATTTCCGCGGCCGACCCGGCGCTTGGGCAGATCCCGCAAAACCAGTTCGGCATTCTGAACCTGGTACTCGGCAGCGCCACCGAAGCACAGAAAAATCTGCTGTTCAAAAGCGTCCTGGATGGCTGGCGCATCGGCAATGCCGGACCGGAACGCGGCACCAAAAACACCCTGGAACTGAAGGCTCGCATCACCGCTGACGGCGTCCTCAACGGCCAGAAGTTCTATTCCACTGGCGCACTGTTCGCCCATTGGGTCGCGGTCAAAGTGCTGAACGATGACGGCAAACAAGTGCTGGCGTTTATCCGGCGCGGCACACCGGGATTGCGCATCGTCGATGACTGGTCCGGTTTTGGTCAGCGCACCACCGCCAGCGGCACGATTTTGCTCAACAACGTGCAGGCCGATCCCGAACTGGTGGTGGATAACTGGCGGATCAACGACACGCCGAACATCCAGGGTGCCGTCTCGCAGCTGATTCAAGCGGCCATCGACGCCGGTATCGCCCGAGGCGCCATCGACGACGCCATCGACTTCGTGAAAACCCGCGCCCGGCCGTGGATCGACGCCAAGGTCGAACGGGCCAGCGATGACCTCTACGTGATCGCCGATATCGGCAAGTTGAAAATCGAATTGCACGCCGCCGAAGCGCTGCTGCGCAAGGCCGGGCAAGTGCTCGATGACGTCAGTGCCGCACCCTTCACCGCCGAGTCCGCCGCCCGCGCCTCGATTGCCGTGGCCGAAGCCAAAGTACTGACCACCGAGATTTCGTTGCTGGCCAGCGAAAAGCTGCTCGAACTGGCCGGCAGCCGCGCGACCCTCGCCGAATTCAACCTCGACCGCCACTGGCGCAACGCCCGGGTGCACACCCTGCACGATCCGGTGCGCTGGAAGTATCACGCGGTCGGCGCCTATCGCCTCAACGGCACGCTGCCTAATCGCCATTCCTGGATCTGACGACCAGACATCTGGAGAAACATATGACACGTTCTCACCACGTCGCGGTCATCACCAGCGATGAACAAGCCCTGATCGTCGCCAGCGACCTTGCCGAAGACTTCAAACGCGACAGCGCCACACGCGACCGCGAGCGCCGTTTGCCACACCCGGAACTGGAGGTGTTCTCCCGCTCGGGCCTGTGGGGCATCAGCGTGCCAAAGGAATACGGCGGCGCCGGTGTTTCCAACGTCACCCTGGCCAAGGTCATCGCCTTTATCGCCCGGGCCGACGGCTCCCTGGGGCAGATCCCGCAGAACCATTTCTACGCCCTCGAAGTACTGCGGGTGAACGGCAGCCACGAGCAGAAGAGACGCCTGTATGCCGAGGTTTTGGCCGGCCAGCGCTTCGGCAATGCGTTGGCCGAACTCGGCACCAAAACCGCACACGATCGCGTCACCAGCCTGACTCGCGACGGCTGCGGCTATCGCATCAATGGTCGCAAGTTCTACGCCACGGGCGCGATCTACGCCCAGCGCATTCCCACCTCGGTGGTGGATGAAAACGGCGTGCAGCAACTGGCGTTCGTCCCGCGCAACAGCAAGGGCCTGAGCGTGATCGACGACTGGAGCGGCTTCGGCCAGCGCACCACCGGCAGCGGTTCGGTGGTGTTCGAAGATGTCTACGTCGCCGCCGAAGATGTCATCCCCTTTCAAAGCGCTTTCGAGCGCCCGACTCCGGTCGGCCCGCTGGCGCAGATTCTCCATGCCGCCATCGACACCGGCATCGCCCGCGCCGCGTATGAAGATGCGCTGCACTTCGTGCGTACCAAAACCCGGCCGTGGATCGACGCCACCCACGAAAAAGCCACGGACGATCCACTGACCCTCAAGAGCTTCGGCCACCTGAGCATTCGCCTGCATGCCACCGAGGCACTGCTGGAGCGTGCCGGTGAATACCTCGACCAGGCCCAGGCCGACACCCATGCACAGACCGTCGCGGCTGCGTCGATTGCCGTCGCCGAAGCCCGTGCCCTCAGCACCGAAATTTCCCTGGCCGCCGGCAGCACGCTGTTCGAACTGGCCGGCAGCCAGGCGACCTTGATCGAACACGGCCTCGACCGCCACTGGCGCAACGCCCGGGTGCACACCCTGCACGACCCGGTGCGCTGGAAGTACCACGCCGTCGGCAATTACTACCTCAACGATGAAAACCCGCCGCTGCGGGGGACCATCTGATGGCCAAGAAGAAAATTCTGCTCAATGCCTTCAACATGAATTGCATCGGGCACATCAACCACGGTTTGTGGACGCACCCGCGCGACACATCCACCCAATACAACACCCTCGAATACTGGACCGAACTGGCGCAACTGCTAGAGCGCGGGCTGTTCGACGGTCTGTTCATCGCCGACATCGTCGGGGTCTACGACGTCTACCAGAACTCGGTGGACGTACCGCTGAAAGAGTCGATCCAGTTGCCGGTCAATGACCCGCTGTTGCTGGTTTCAGCGATGGCGGCGGTGACGAAAAACCTCGGTTTCGGCCTGACCGCCAACCTCACCTACGAAGCGCCGTATCTGTTCGCCCGCCGCCTGTCGACGCTGGATCACCTGAGCCGTGGGCGGGTCGGCTGGAACATCGTCACCGGCTACCTGGACAGCGCCGCCAAGGCCATGGGCCTGAGCGAACAGGTCGAGCATGACCGTCGCTATGACCAGGCCGATGAGTACCTGGAGGTGCTCTACAAACTCCTGGAAGGCAGTTGGGAAAACGGCGCTGTGCTCAACGATCCACGGCAACGGATCTACGTGCAGCCAGACAAAGTGCACAAGGTCCAGCACAAGGGCGAGTTCTATCAGGTCGAGGGTTATCACCTCTGTGAACCCTCGCCGCAACGCACGCCGGTGCTGTTCCAGGCCGGCAGTTCGGATCGCGGTTTGCTGTTCGCCGGGCGACATGCCGAGTGCGTGTTCATCAGCGGCCAGACCAAGGCATCGACCAAGGTGCAGGTGGACAAGGTGCGCGCCAGCGCCGTCGAAGCCGGGCGCAATCCCGAGGACATCAAGGTGTTCATGGGGCTGAACGTGATCGTTGACGCCACCGAAGAGCTGGCCTGGGCCAAGCACGCCGAATACCTGAGCTACGCCAGTGCCGAGGCCGGCGTGGCGCACTTCTCGGCGTCCACCGGGATCGATTTTTCCCAATATGAAATCGACGAGCCGATCCAGTACGTGAAGAGCAACGCGATCCAGTCCGCCACCAAACACCTGCAAAACAACGACTGGACCCGACGCAAACTGCTGGAACAACACGCCCTCGGCGGGCGTTACATCACCGTAGTCGGCTCACCGCAGCAAGTGGCTGATGAACTGGAATCCTGGATCGCCGAAACCGGTCTCGATGGTTTCAACCTGACCCGCATCGTCACACCGGAAAGCTATGAGGATTTCATCGAGCTGGTGATTCCCGAGTTGCAACGGCGGGGCTCGTACAAGACGGCGTACGACAGCGGCACCATGCGCGAAAAGCTGTTTCAGCGGGAGGCGCATTTGCCTGAGCAACATACCGGTTCGGCTTACCGCCGCTAAAAGCTTCGCGAGCAAGCCCGCTCCCACAGGGGAATGCATTCCAAATGTGGGAGCGGGCTTGCTCGCGAAGAGGCCCCACCAGACACCAAAAAATTAATGCACTGACTGGATAACTCATCATGAAAAAGAACTACCTCTCCCACCCAGTCAAAGCACTGGCCCTGGCCCTCGGCCTGTTCAGCTCGGTGACCTTCGCCGCCGACGCCCCACTGAAAATCGGCACCACCGCCGCTTTCGCCATTCCCCTTGAAGCAGCCGTCGAAGAAGCCTCCAAACAAGGCCTGAAAGTCGAGCTGGTGGAGTTCACCGACTGGATCGCGCCGAACGTCAGCCTCGCAGCCGGCGACATCGACGTGAACTACTTCCAGCACATCCCGTTCCTGGAAAACGCCAAGGCAGCATCCGGTTTCGATCTGGTGCCGTTCGCACCGGGCATCATCAACAACGTCGGCCTCTACTCGAAGAAATACAAAAGCTTCGACGAACTGCCGCAAGGCGCCAGCGTGGCCATCGCCAACGATCCGATCAACAGCGGTCGTGGCTTGCAGTTGCTGGCCAAGGCCGGTCTGATCACCCTCAAGCCCGGCGTCGGCTACAAGGCCACCGAAGAAGACATCATCGCCAACCCGAAGCACATCAAGATCCTCCAGGTCGAAGCCGTGCAACTGGTACGCGCCTATGACGATGCCGATCTGGTGCAGGGCTATCCGGCTTACATTCGCTTGTCGAAAACCTTCGATGCGGGCTCCGCGCTGCTGTTCGACGGCCTCGATCATAAGGAGTACGTGATTCAGTTCGTGATCCAGCCCAAGAGCAAAACCGACCCGCGCCTGATCAAGTTCGTCGACATCTACCAGCACTCACCCGCTGTGCGCGCCGCACTGGATAAAGCTCACGGCAAGCTCTATCAAGCCGGTTGGGAAAGCTGAACATGACCGCCGCCATCCAACGACGACTGGAGCTTCCAGAGCCTCAACGCGCTGAACAAACCGTGCTGTATCCCGAGCTCAATCGTGCTCATGTGCGCTTCATCAATCTCGGTAAAACCTACAACGGCCAGCAAGGCCCGGTGGCCGCGTTGCACGGCATCGACCTGGCGATCCAGCGCGGCGAAGTGTTCGGCATCATCGGCCGCAGCGGCGCCGGCAAGTCGTCGCTGATCCGCACCATCAATCGTCTGGAACAGCCGAGCAGCGGTCGGGTGCTGATCGATCAAGTGGACATCGGTGAGTTCGACGAAGACCGCCTGGTGGCGTTGCGTCGGCGCGTCGGCATGATCTTCCAGCACTTCAATCTGATGTCGGCCAAGACCGTTTGGCAAAACGTCGAGCTGCCCTTGAAAGTCGCCGGCGTGCCCAAGGAACAACGCGAACAGAAGGTCCGTGAACTGCTGGAGCTGGTGGGCTTGCAGGCCAAACACAAGGCTTACCCGGCACAGTTGTCCGGCGGGCAGAAACAGCGCGTGGGCATTGCCCGGGCGCTGGTGCATGACCCGGAAATTCTGCTGTGCGACGAAGCCACCTCGGCGCTCGACCCAGAGACCACGCAGTCGATCCTCGGCCTGCTGCGCGAGATCAATCAGCGCCTGGGCCTGACCATTGTGCTGATCACCCACGAGATGGCGGTGATCCGTGAGATCTGTGATCGCGTGGTCGTGCTCGAACACGGGCGCATCGTCGAGCAGGGACCGGTCTGGGAAGTATTCGGCAATCCGCAGCATGAGGTTAGCAAGACATTGCTGGCGCCGTTGCAACACGCATTGCCCAAAGAGCTGCAAAGCCGTTTGCAGGCGCAGCCAGATTCCCCGGACGCCGCCGTGGTCCTGCGCTTGCAGTTCACCGGCAGCCAACGCGACGAGCCGGACCTGGCGGCACTGTTCAGCGCCCTCGGAGGCCGTGTGCGATTGCTCCAAGGCGGCGTGGAACGGATTCAGGGCCATGCCCTCGGGCAACTGCTGCTGTCAGTGACCGGCTCGACTCTCGGTGCCGAGCAATTGCGTCAATGCGCCGGCCATTGGGCGCAACAAGTGGAGGTACTGGGTTATGTGGTTTGATCGCTTGCTGCAGGGTTTCATCGATACGTTCTTGATGGTCGGCGTGTCGTCGTTGATCGCGCTGTTGGCGGGCATTCCGCTGGCGGTGATCCTGGTCACCAGCTCCAAGGGCGGCATCTACCAAGCCCCGGCGCTGAACCGCGCACTGGGTGCATTCGTGAATTTGTTCCGCTCTATTCCGTTTCTGATTTTGATGGTGGCACTGATTCCGTTCACCCGATTGATCGTCGGCACCACCTACGGCGTATGGGCAGCCGTAGTGCCGCTGACCATCGCTGCCACACCGTTCTTTGCGCGCATTGCCGAGGTCAGCTTGCGCGAGGTCGATCATGGGTTGGTCGAAGCGGCGCAGGCGATGGGCTGCCGGCGCTGGCACATCGTTTGGCATGTGTTGTTGCCCGAAGCGCTGCCGGGGATTGTCGGCGGGTTCACCATTACCTTGGTGACCATGATCAATTCTTCCGCCATGGCCGGGGCGATTGGCGCTGGTGGGTTGGGGGACATTGCCTACCGGTATGGGTATCAGCGGTTTGATAGCCAGATCATGCTGACGGTGATTGTGCTGCTGGTGGTGTTGGTGGCGGTGATTCAGTTGGGTGGGGATCGGTTGGCTCGGGGGTTGAACAAGCGCTGAACCGGAGGAAACCCTCACTCAATGGATCACGCAAAAAACTATCTGAGCCCAATAGATGCAACGAGCATCGCATAGGAATCGGCGTTGTTTAACAACACGCTTGTCGTCAGTTCAGGACTTTTATTCAGTGCTTCCCGGATGCCTTCTTCCTTCGATGTTTTGAAAAATTTTTCCCGCTTGCCCTTTGAAAGAGATTCCACGGATTGTCGAGCTATGTGCGCCTCTAACAACTCTTTTTTCATCATTTTTTGGTTTGATGCAGATTCGTCTACTACCACGCTCCTGAAGTCTAGATATGCGAAATCAAGACTACTTAACCCACCTTTTTCATCGAATGTTTTAAAATGAGTTCCTTCATGATATATCGACCATGCAACTGTTTCAGGTGATTTATCCAGCAAGTCTTCAGAAATGAAAATACGCCTGTGAGGATCAATTGGTGTAGTGTGCGCCAGTTCAGCATTGCTCCTTGATTTGAACATAATAATATCTCTTTCACCTGTAGCGTATTCCTTAATCGCTGAGTCCATAAGACTGATTTTTGGCAACAAAACTGACACAGGTACATCTCCGACAAACACAATGGAAACTAATTTTTTTACCCATTCATCGACTGTTGGCATTTCCAGAGCATTGACGGCTTTTGTCGACCACCGAGAGACTATTTCTAGACCTTCAGTTAACCGCTGACCCTTTTCAGGGCTTTTGCTCTTTATCTCGTCAATGCCCCGAGCGAGAAACTTTACGCCTTTAATCCTTTGGGCAATTTCAAATCTATCGCCACGCCCCCTTACCAACCCAAATTCATCACGATGGTTAATTGGGTTATTGGTACAAAAACAATAAAAATTTAAACCATCAATACTTCCGGCTGGATCAGTACTGATCCAGCGCTGCAACCACGGCGCGTAATACCGGTAGCCATAGTAATAAAGCCCGGTCGCATCCCGCTCTTTACCCGAGTAGCGAATAGTCTTGTACTGCGCCCCCAGCGTACTTTTACCCGCCCAGCACGCCGTGCCACCAAACGGGTAATAGTGTTCCTGGGTCAGTACGCCCGCCTCGTCATCCAGTTCCAGGGTGCTGGAACCGAGGTGATCACTGAGTCTGTAACGCAGTTGGTCACTGTGCGCACCTTCGGGCCAGTGCAGCGCCCGCACGTTACTGCGCCCGGCTTCGACGCTGATGACGTGGTGTTCTTCGCCGTCGGCCTGACGGTGGATTTCCAGACCGGGGAGGTAACGAACTTCGCTGCGCAGGGTGCGGCCGCTGCTGTGGGCGAATCCCGTTTTGCGCAAGCGATGGCCGGGGCGGTCGTAGCGGTAGCATTCGTAGTCGTCGGGCTCGGTTTCGCGTTTGACCAACGTCACGCGGCTCAATTGATTGCGGTTGTCCCAGAGCATGGCTTGCCCGCGTTGCAGTTCCAACTGGTTGCCACAGGCATCGAAACCCGACGCGACTTCGGGCTCGCCGGGCAGTGAGCCGTCGTCCCGTTGCGCCAGGCTGCGGTTGCTTCGCGCCGAGGTAAACATCGAAAACCCGAGCGCATCACTGTGCTGGCGGGTGATCAAATTCCCGCCCCGGTCGTACTCGAAGCGCTGGGTGTAATTGCGCCGCTGATTGGGGTCCAGCGGCGTGGGCAGCAGTGTCGGCAGAGCCGGGCCATGGCTCGGCTGGCTGACCTCCCAGCCCCGGGCTTCGACCAGTTGATACAGGCTGTCGTAGCGGTAGCGGTTGATCGGCTCGATGCGCTGGTTGTTGAAATGGCTGACAGCTTGGGACTGGTCGTGCAGTTTGACGATATTGCCCGCCGGGTCGTAGACGTAGTTCAGGTCCTGCGAGGGCTTCTGATTTCCCAATGCCGCTACCAGCCGGATCAGCCGGCCGTCTTCGGCAGCGTATTCGGCGTGGGTCAGCACGCCATTGCCGGCGGTTTCGCGTTCGACCTGATCCTGGGCGTTGTAGCGGATGTCGCTGACCAAGGATTGCGGCGACTGTCCTACTCCGGCCAATTGCAGCCAGACCTCACTCGATTTTCCTGCCACGTCGTAGCCAAAGGTTCTGACGTTGCCCATGGCATCGGTTTGTTCCTGAAGCTCACCGTCGGGATTGAAGGTGTGGCGGGTGATGAATGATTGAGCTTCCAGGTACTCATCTCTGGCATCGATTTCGATTGGCCAGTCGGGTGTTTCAAGTTCGAGGAGGAAACGTTGCTCTTCAACCAACACCGAACCGGCGAGCCCGTAGCCAGCAGCCCATTGTGTCCCCGCCGGATGGTCATGACGGATCAACTGCCCGCACTGGTTGTGTTCGGCGAAAGCAGGATCGGAATCTCCGTAGCTCAAGCGTTCCACCACACGAAGTCGTTCCCCCGCGGCCTGTTCCGTGACGGTGATGGGCCGCTGTTGTTCGTCAAACTCGGTATGACGCTGACTGCCTCGTGCATCCCAGAGTGAACAGGGCGAACCCGCCTGATCCAGCACACTCAACTGCCACCCGGCATCGACGCTGTCCGTCAGCAACGGTTGATCGTTCAAGCCGTAAATCGTGGTCAGGTTCGGCTTCGGCGCCGTGCCCCACAACCGTGGGTCCCACGACTCGACCAAGCGGCCTGCCGCGTCGAAGCGTTGCCGGGTGATGCGCGGGTCAATCTCCGGGCTGTCGGGATGACGGCAATAGCCGACGCTGCGAACCGTCAGGGCGCGTGGATCGATGACCGAGAGTGTTGGTGTCGCGGTGTGGTGATAAGCGTTCACGGCATTGACGGTCCTTCGCTTTGACTGAGGAAAGACTGGGCTTTTTTTGGCAGGGGCGAAACTGTAAGAAGTAACAGGTCGGCGCCTGTGAAATCGCCATCGTCGGAACGCCGCCCGGAGCAAGCTCGCTCCCACAATGAATCGCGCCGAATGGATATCCGTGGTTTGTCAGCCAGATCATGTTGACGGTGATTGAGGTGTTGGTGGCGGTGATTCAGTTGGGTGGGGACCGGTTGGCGCGGGGGTTGAACAAGCGCTAAGCACATTGCGAACACCCTTTGTGGCGAGGGGGCTTGCCCCCGTTCGACTGCGCAGCAGTCGCAAAACCTGCGACCTTGTTTTTCTGACACACCTCATTGAACGGTTTTTGGGGCCGCTTCGCGTCCCAACGGGGGCAAGCCCCCTCGCCACAGGTGATCACAGACTTCCAGAGGGAAGTTTTCGTACAGGAAAATCAGCGGTTTTGCAGGCCTGTTCCCTTTCTTTTGCAGGACATTTCCTAGATCATTTCGCTCGCTTGCGCCCGCCAAATTCCGTGGCTAGTCTCGGTCCGTCACTGCTTATCAGTGATCGGGTTTAGTCGCCCGGACCGGACGCATAGTGCTACCCATATTCAGGTATTTTTTATCGCCTGAAATCTATGGTGGCTGTGCGCAGGGCACCTTCGGGTGCGCCGGTTCCCGGTGTCCGGTCGACTAACCTGCGTGCAGCCGCCACCCCCTATTCGTTTAGTCGCGATATCGGTTGGCTCCAACTACATCGGAGTTTTACCAATGAAAAGATCTGTCCCCGATCCACCACCTGAAAATCCCACCAACGAAACCGGAACTGAAGACCCTCTCAGGGATCGATCAGCGCTCTACCGGGCCATTGATTTCTACCTCACCGGCAAACAACCCGCACCACCCGATGAAATGCGCTTCTACAACGTCAGCAAAGACGTGAGCTTTGAAGACACCCAGCTCTATGTCGCCGACCTGCTGCGTTGTGCTTCGGTCACGGCGTATCAGTGTGGCGATCAACTCAAGGGCGCCGACCGGGCGATGGTGTACTCGATCTGGCATTTGCTGGAGATTGCCAAGGCGATGGTGGATCACTCCATTGAGTGTTTGGGTATGAAAAAAAATTGAGTCCGGCTTTAGTAATCCGTTGTCAGTGATGCAGCTTTCGCGAGCAAGCCCGCTCCCACATTTGATCTCTGGCGAACACAAACCAATTGTTCGACGCGGTTAAATGTGGGAGCGGGCTTGCTCGCGAATGGCTGCGAAGCAGCCCCCAACCTGATGGCGTATATTCGGTAAATCCAAATTGCCTGCGCAGCCGACCATGAAGCAATCACCCGACGACCTCGATCAGATCACCTCCACGACCCTCGGTCATTACAACGCGGTCGCCGAAGACTTTCGTGAAGGGACGCGCGATCACGATGTCAGCCAGAACATCGATGCCCTGCTGCGGCACATTCAGGGCGAGGCGCCTTTCGACATTCTCGATTTTGGCTGCGGGCCGGGGCGTGATCTGCAGACGTTCACCCGCATGGGCCACAAGGCAGTCGGCCTCGACGGTTCGGAAAAGTTCGCGCAGATGGCCCGTGAAGACAGCGGGTGCGAGGTGTGGCAGCAGGACTTCTTGAAGCTTGATCTGCCGGCCGAACGTTTCGACGGGATTTTTGCCAATGCGGTGCTGTTTCATGTTCCGCGTCAGGAATTACCGCGGGTGTTGAAGCAGTTGTGGGGAGCGCTGAAACCGGGTGGGGTGTTGTTCAGTTCCAATCCCCGTGGCGAGAATCAGGAAGGCTGGAACGGGTCGCGTTTTGGGTCGTATCACGACCTGGCGGCCTGGCAGCAATTGTTGATCGAGGCGGGGTTTGTGGAGCTGGAGCATTACTACCGGCCGGCAGGGCTGCCGCGGGAGCAGCAGCCTTGGTTGGCGAGTGTTTGGCGCAAGGTGTAATGCCAACAAATTTGCAGCGTTTGTTCTGACGCCTTCGCGGGCAAGCCCGCTCCCACAGGGTTCAGCGCAATCCCTGTGGGAGCGGGCTTGCCCGCGAATAGAGCGCGAAGCGCTCGCTTTTTAAACAGCCTCTTTCTTCGGCTCGCGAATCTTGTACCAGGCCACATACAGCGCCGGCAAAAACAGCAGCGTCAGCAAGGTGGCGATGACGATCCCGCCGATCATTGCGTAGGCCATCGGCCCCCAGAACACTTCCCGGGCAATCGGGATCATCCCCATGCTCGCCGCCGCCGCGGTCAGCAGGATCGGCCGACGTCGATGTTCGGTGGCCTGTACCACCGCATCCCACGGCGCGTAGCCCTTCTGCTCGTACTCTTCGATCTGGGTCACCAGGATCACCGAGTTACGGATGATGATACCGATCAGCGCCAGAATCCCGAGGATCGCCACGAAGCCCATCGGCGTGCCCGTCGGCACCAGCGCGATCACCACGCCGATCAGCCCCAGCGGCGCAACGCTGGCTACCAGGAACAGCTTCTGCACGCTGTGCAGCTGGATCATCAGGAAGGTCGCCATCATGAACAGCATCAGCGGCACCACCTTGGCAATCGGGCCCTGGGCCTTGCCGCTTTCCTCCACCGTACCACCGGTGGCGACCTTGTAGCCCGCCGGCAGTTTGGCAGCGAAAGCGTCGATGGATGGCTTGAGGATTTTCACCAGGTCCGTCGGCTGGATCTCGTCACGAATCGCCGCCTTGATGGTGATGGTCGGCAGGCGATCCCTACGCCATACCAACGGCTGCTCCAGTTCGTAGCGCACCGTGGCGAATGCCAGCAGCGGAATCGACGTGCCGCTCGGCGTGACGATTTGCAGGTTCTGCAGGGTTTCCGGCGTACCGCGTTCGGAATCCACCGCACGACCGACCACGTTGATCAGGTAAATGTCGTCATCGACCTGGGTCACCGTCTGGCCGCTGACGATGCCGTTCATCAGGTTGGCCACATCCTCGGAAGACAGCCCCAACTGCCGCGCCTTGTCCTGGGCGATGTCGATGCGCAGGACTTTGCCAGGTTCGTTCCAGTCGTAGATGATCTCGCCAATGTGCGGGTTCTTGTCCAGCTCCGTGGCCAGGTCGATGGCATGTCGGCGCACCTGGTCGATGTCCTTGCCGCTGACCCGGTACTGGATCGGACGCCCTACCGGCGGGCCCATTTCCAGTGCCTGGACATAACTGCCGATGCCGACGAAGTCGTTGCGCAAGCGCTCACGAAGCTTCTGCATCATGGCTTCACGGGTATGGCCTTTGCTGACGATCACCAACTGCGCGTAGAACGGGTTTTGCAGTTGTTGGTCCAGTGGCAGATAGAAACGGATCGCGCCCTGACCGACGTAGGTGCTCCAGCGCACGATGTCCGGATCGTCCTTGAGCGTGGCTTCGAGGCGATCGACGGCCCGGCGGGTTTCGTCGAGCGAGGCGTTTTGCGGCAGGTTCAGGTCCACCAGGATTTCCGGGCGATCCGAAGACGGGAAGAACTGGTTCTGCACATAGCGCATGCTAAATAGCGCCAGTACAAAGCACAGCACGGTGATGCCAATGGCCCACCAGCGATTGCGCATGCACCACAACAGCCCGCCGTTGAACGCTTTGCCGATGCGCCCGGGTTCGCCTTCGTGGGGTTTCACGTTGGTGCTGAGGATGTGCACGCCGATCACCGGCGCAAACAGAACCGCCACCACCCATGAGACCAACATCGCGCAGGCGATCACCGCAAACAGGGTGTAGGTGTATTCGCCGGCGGAGCTGGCGTTCAAGCCGATCGGCACGAAGCCCGCCACGGTGACCAGCGTACCGGTGAGCATCGGGAACGCCGTGGAGGTGTAGGCGAAGGTCGCCGCCTGCTCCTTGGTCTCGCCCAATTCCAGACGGGTGACCATCATTTCCACGGTGATCATCGCATCGTCCACCAGCAGGCCGAGGGCGATGATCAGTGCACCGAGGGAAATCCGCTGCATGGTGATGCCGCTGTATTCCATGAACACGAACACCATCGCCAGCACCAACGGGATCGAGCACGCCACCACCAAACCGGCGCGCACGCCAAGGCTGACGAAGCTGACCAGCAGCACGATCACCACTGCCTCGAACAAGGCACTGGTAAAGCCGCCGACGGCCTCTTCCACCACCACGGCCTGGTCGGAGACGTTGTGAATGCCGACCCCCACCGGCAGGTCGGCGGTCAACTGGTCCATACGGGCGTGCAAGGCCTTGCCGAACGCCTGGACGTTGCCACCCTTTTGCATGGCAATCGCCAGGCCGATGGCCTGTTTGCCGTTGTAGCGGAATTCCGGCGAGGCCGGATCGACATAGCCGCGACTGATTTCGGCAATGTCGGCCAGACGATAGTAGCGGTCGTTGAGCTTGAGGTTGACCTCGGCCAGGTCTTTCTCCGAAGCGAACTTCCCTGAAGTGCGCACCGAAATCCGCTCCGGCCCGGCCTCGATGACACCCGCCGGGGTCACGGCGTTCTGGCTTTGCAGGCTCTGCACCACCTGACGCTCATCGATGCCCAGCGCTGCGAGTTTGCGTGTGGAGAAGTTCAGGTACAGCACTTCGTCCTGCTGGCCGACCATTTCGATCTTACCCAGCCCCGGCACGCCGCGAATTTCCATGCGCGCCTGTTCCACGTAGTCGCGCAACTGACGCAGGGTCAGGCCGTCGGCGGTGAAGGCGTAGATCGAGCCGAAGACGTCGCCGAACTCGTCGTTGAACGACGGCCCCTGTATGCCTTGCGGGAACTGGTATTTGATGTCGTTGATCTTCTTGCGTACCTGGTACCAGATCTCCGGGATGTCCTTGGAGCTGGTGGTGTCGCGCAGGTACACGTACACCGTGGATTCACCGGGGCGCGTGTAGCTTTTCACGTAGTCGAGGGAGTCAAGTTCTTCGAGCTTTTTCTCGATCCGGTCGGTGATCTGCTTGAGGGTTTCCTCCTGGGTCGCCCCCGGCCATTTGCTCTGGATCACCATGGTTTTGATGGTGAACGAAGGGTCTTCTTCGCGCCCCAGGTTGAAGTACGAGAACACACCCATCAGCAATGCGACGAACATCAGATACCAGATGAACGACTGATGCTTGAGGGCCCATTCCGAGAGGTTGAAAGGCCCTTTCATTGACTGTCCTCGTCGATTTTCACTTGTTGCCCCGGTTTGAGGCTGTTCACACCGGCACTGACCACCCGCTCGCCGTTCTTCACGCCGTCGGCCAGCACCACAGTGCTGTCGGTTCGGCTGATCACGGTGACGTCACGGGGGGAGACGGTTTTACTCTGTGCATCGATCACCCAGATGCGTGGCTTGCCATCGACCTCCTGCAGCGCGGTGACAGGCAACTCGATGCGCGGCTTGATCGCCGAGCTCAGGGTGACGCTGATGGCCGTACCCAGGCGAAAGCCGGGCGGCGTTTCGGCCAGGGTCAGGCGGGCGCGACGGGTGCGTGTGGCACTTTGAGCCTTAGGTTCGATCTCACGGATGATGGCGGTGGTATTGATGCTCGGATCAAGTTGCGCAGCGACCAGGAACACCACATCGCTGGGCAGTTGATCGACCAGGGTATCCGGCAGGTCGATCACCGCTTCCTTGATGTCCGGTTGCGCCAGTGTCACCACTTGCTGACCGGCCGACACCACTTGCCCGGCCTCGGCGCTCCACTGGGTGACCACCGCTTTATGGTCTGCGCGCAGCTCGGTGTAGCCCAATTGGTCCTTGCTCTGGTTGACGGCCGCCCGGGCCTGATCGAGTGAGGCCTGGGTGGTTTTCAGGTCCGTGTTGGCCTCGTCGAGTTGCGCTTGCGCGCCAACCCCGCGGTCAAACAAGGCTTGCTGACGCTGGGCCGTGGCCTTGGCGTTGATCAGTTGCGCCTGGATTTTCGCCAGGTCGCCCTGGGCCGAGCGCAATTGGTTCTGCTGGTCGGAAGGATCGAGGGTGGCGAGCAGCGTACCCTTCTCCACCTCGGTGCCGACATCGACGTTACGGCTGGCGATTCGCCCGCCCACACGGAAGCCGGTATCGGTTTCATAGCGCGCCTGGATGCTGCCGGCGAAGCGGCCCAGGTCCTCTTCGTTCAAGGTCTGGACCTTGATCGACAGCACCGGCCGTACCGGTGCCGGCGGCGGTTCGCTTTTGGAACAGGCGCTCAGCACCAGCCCGATGGACAACGCCCATAAAGGCTTCATGGCTTGGCTCCCCACGTCAGATCCTTGTAAGTGTTTTCGGCAATTTCGACTTCCATGTCCGGGTGCAAGAGTTGTCCGCCCGCGATGATGACTTTGTCCCCGTCCTTCAAGCCGTCGCTGATGATGACCTTGCCGGTCAGGTAGCGGCTGACCGTGACCGAATGCAATTGGGCCTTGCCCTTGTCGTCGACAATCCAGACAGCGGGGGCACTGATGTTTTTGGTCAGCGCCGACCACGGCAACTCGATGACCGACTTGCCCGATCCCCTGGCCGTGGCACTCACCACCGAGCCCAACTGCATGCCGTCGGGCAGTTTGTCGAGGCCGACCTTGACCTGCACGGTGCCGGATTGCGCCGATACAGAGGGGGTGACTTCGCGCACGGTGCCGGTGGTTTTGATCGCCGGGTTGTCGAGCAGGCTGAGGACGATGGTTTGATCTTTCGGCTTCTCGGCCAGCAGTGATTCATAGACGTTGAACACCGCATCCCGGTCGCCGTCACGGGCCAGGCTGAAGACCGGCATGGTCGCCTGCACCACCTGGCCGACTTCGGCCTGACGCTCGGTAATGATCCCCGGCGCATCGGCGATCAGCGCCGTATAGCTCAGCTGATCCTTGGCGTTGGCCAACTGCGCCTGGGCGGCGCTCAGGGCACTCTGACTACTGTGCAAGGCGGCCTGGGCCGAATCGTATTCGCTCTGGCTGGTATAGCCCTTGGGCAGCAATTTTTGCTGACGCACGAACGCCGCCGCACTCTGCGTCACCCGCGCCTGTTCGGCGACGACTTGCGCCTGGGCCGAATCGACACTGGTCTGCAAATCCTTCGGGTCGAGCCGGGCCAGCACTTGCTTGGCTGTCACTCGATCACCGACGTCAACCGAACGCTGGATGATCTTGCCACCCACACGAAAAGACAGCTCCGTCTGTATCCGCGCCTGGATATCACCGGTGAGGGTAACCGAGGCCGCGTAATCCGCTGGTTTGACGACTTGTACGAACACCCGGGGCAGGTATTCCTGCACGGGTTTTTTCTCGTCGCAAGCCGTCAGCAGGGTGACGACACTCAAGGCCATTACTACTTTCAATCCGGGAACCACCATGCAAACTCCTTGGCCTTTTCCATGTACAACACGACAGAGAGCTTAGAACAGGATCTAAACCTTGCACGAGCGTCTTATGAAGAAAAAATCCGCACCATTTTGGCCCTCAAACACTTGCCATAGACGCCTGCGCATGCCTGACAATGAGCCCCGGTCGATCCCGCCTCAGGAACCCACATGCTCAAAACTCTCGCGGTGGCCAATTACCGCTCGATCAACAAACTGGTGATCCCGCTGGGCCGGCTGAATCTGATCACCGGCCCCAACGGCAGCGGCAAATCCAACCTGTATCGCGCGCTGCGCCTGCTGGCGGAAACCGCCCACGGCGGCGTGGTCAATGCCCTGGCCCGTGAAGGTGGCCTGGATTCGACCTTCTGGGCCGGCCCGGAAACCCTCTCCCGGCGTATGCGCACCGGCGAAGTCGCCATCGAGCCCACCGTGCGCCAGGGCGTCAAACGCCTGCGCCTGGGGTTCGCGGGAGAGGATTTCGGCTACTCGATCAGCCTCGGCCTGCCCGATTCCAATGGCCATTTCATGCTGCCCGGACGCAGCACGCCGACACCGTCTTATTTCAGCCTCGACCCGCAGATCAAACGCGAATGCCTCTGGGCCGGGGTGTTCTATCGCCCAG
The DNA here is from genome assembly GCF_056402255.1 of Pseudomonas sp. P4_B4. Taxonomy (NCBI): domain Bacteria; kingdom Pseudomonadati; phylum Pseudomonadota; class Gammaproteobacteria; order Pseudomonadales; family Pseudomonadaceae; genus Pseudomonas; species Pseudomonas sp. P4_B4. Next base: position 84,023 of record NZ_JBFUHS010000007.1, on the reverse strand, counting down.
CCAGTCTGCTGGTCGATCGTGACGGCCCAATGATCCGTGCCCGCGCCGATCGCCGCTGGGATGTATTGGCGCAACACACGCCGACTTTCGACAGCCTGTTCGATCAGGTCGGTAGCCTGCGCGGTTCGCCGGAAGTGCTGGAGATACGCGAGTTCATCCGCCGCTGGCGCTTCTACGATCACTTTCGCAGCGATGCCGACGCCCCGGCGCGGCAACCGCAACTGGGCACCCGCACGCCGGTGCTGCACCACGACGGACGCGATCTGGCGGCGGCCTTGCAGACAATCATCGAAATTGGCGACCCCGAGGCTTTGCGGGCGGCGATCAGCGACGCCTTCCCCGGCGCACGACTGAACATCGAACCACTGCCGGGCGGGCGCTTCGCCATCGAGTTCTTTCAGGAAGGTTTGTTGCGGCCGCTGTCGGCCGCCGAGTTGTCGGACGGAACGTTGCGCTACCTACTGTTGGTCGCGGCGCTGCTGACGCCACGGCCGCCGACGCTGATGGTATTGAACGAACCGGAAACCAGCCTGCATCCGGACCTGCTGCCGGCGTTGGCACGCTTGATCATCCGCGCCTCCGAGCAGTGCCAGGTGTGGGTGGTGTCCCATGCCCGGCGTTTGATTTCGGCCTTGCAGCAGGACCCCGACTGCAACTGCATCGTGCTGGAGAAAAATCTTGGCCAGACCGGGATCCTGGGCCAGCGCATGCTGGATGAGCCGGCATGGTATTGGCCGGATTGAGCGGAGCCTGATTTGCCGAGGCAATGGAAGACGTCTATTTTCCCTTGCACCGCAGGAAGGATCTTTTTTTCGAAACACAGCGCCAAGGACGAACCACTTTTGGCCAGACTCCCGGGCAAAATCTCACAGGGACGAGAACATGGCAGACGAACCAACGCCGCAACGGCTGGATCCGCAGGACATTCTGAAATTATTGATGGCGTTGCGCAGGGCGTTGAAGGCCGGGCCGGTTTGAAGGTTTTCAGCAGGTTCTGGAGTTGTTTTTTTGTGGCGAGGGAGCTTGCTCCCGCTGGGTTGCGGAGCAACCCCAAAACCTGCGATCAGACTCTTCCAGATCCAGACACACCGCTTTGCCGGTATTTGCGACTGCTGCGCAGCCGAACGGGAGCGAGCTCCCTCGCCACAAGAGCGCCCTCGCTACAAGTAAATCGAACGCCAAAAAAAACGCCGACGCTAAATCAGCCGTCGGCGTTTGAAACCTTGAAGGGGTTTGCTTCGCGAATCAGAACGCCGGCAGTACCGCGCCGCTGTACTTCTTCTCGATGAAGGCTTTCACTTCCGGGCTGGTCAGGGCTTTGGCCAGTTTCTGGATGGCAACGCTGTCCTTATTGTCCGGACGGGCCACCAGGAAGTTCACGTAAGGCGAATCGGCACCTTCGATCACCAGGGCGTCTTTAGCCGGGTTCAGACCCGCTTCCAGTGCGTAGTTGGTGTTGATCATGTCCAGGTCGACCTGATCCAGCACGCGCGGCAACATCGCGGACTCAAGCTCCTTGAACTTGAAGTTGTGCGGGTTCTTGGCGATGTCTTTCGGCGTGGCCAGGGCGTTTTTCGGGTCTTTCAACTCGATCAGGCCAGCTTTCTGCAGCAGGATCAGGGCACGGCCGCTGTTGCTGCCTTCGTTCGGGATGGCGATGGTCGCGCCGTCTTTCAGCTCAGCCAGGGTTTTGACTTTCTTCGAGTAGCCACCGAAGGGTTCAACGTGAACACCGATCACGGTTTCCAGGTGAGTGCCTTTGCCTTCGTTGAAGCTCTTCAGGTACGGCAGGGTCTGGAAGTAGTTGGCGTCCAGACGCTTCTGGTCGACCTGCACGTTCGGTTGAACGTAGTCGGTGAACACCTTGATTTCCAGGTCCACGCCTTCTTTGGCGAGGGTTGGCTTGATCAGCTCGAGAATCTCGGCGTGTGGAACCGGGGTCGCGGCAACCACCAGTTTCTCGCCAGCCTGGGCCAGGCCCGTGGTCAGGGCAGCCGCCAGTGCGGTGAACAACAGAACCTTTTTCATGCAGTGTCCTTATCGAGAATCACAGTCGCTTGTGGCGACGGCTTGAATATGAGAGTGCCAGTGAAGTGCTATCGCTGGCGTGAAGCGGACAATACCGGGATTTTTTATTCCCGAACAATAACGTTTATTCAGCTTCATATTCCATTTTGTTCATACAGAGCGTTAAAGCGTCTGCGTCAGGCTTTCCAGCAAGCGCTTGAGTGCCGAACGCTCGCCAGCAGTGCCATTTTTGCTTGTATAAACAATGTGTTGCTCGATTTTTTCCAGCGAAATCGAGGGCTCCGGCAGGTTCAGATGCTCCGGCAAAATTTCGTCGCCCGTACTCACCAGCAGCGCAAAGTGAATGATGTTTTCCAGCTCCCGGGTATTGCCCGGCCAACTGTGACGTTCCAGCACAAGCTGCGCCGCTTCGCTGATCAGCGGCACTGGCAAGTCGAGGCGCTGGCTGTAGATCCCGAGGAAGTATTCGGCCAGCGACAGGATGTCACCCGTGCGCTCGCGCAGTGCCGGCAGTTCGAGCTGGCCTTCGCTGAGGTAGTGATAGAGCCGTTCATGGAATTTTCCGGCGGCGACCGCCTGGGCCAGATCGATGCTGGTGGCCGCCACCAGCCGCACATCCACCGGGCTCGGCTGCTGGGCACCGACGCGGGTGACTTCGTGGTTTTCCAGCGCAGCGAGCAGTTTGGTCTGGATCGGCAGCGGCAGGTCGCCGATTTCGTCCAGGTACAGCGTGCCGCCGTTGGCCGAACCGAACCACCCGGCACGACTGCTCGCCGAGCCGCTGTAACTGCCCGCCGCATAGCCGAACAACTCGGCGTCGGCGTAGGTCGGGCTGATGGCGCCGCAGTTGACCGACACGAACAACCCGCCGCGATCACTGGCGCGGTGGATATGGCGGGCCAGCAATTCCTTGCCGGTGCCGGTTTCGCCACGGATCAGCACTGACACTGAACGCGTGGCCAGTTGCTCAAGGTCTTCACGTAATTTCCGTGAACGTGGATCGACAAACACCAGCGCCTTGGCGCGAATGCTCAGGGGACTTTTTTCGGCATCGGGAAAGGTCAGCAGCGGCTGACCGAAGGTTTCAAAACTCATGGCAGACTCCCGCCCAAAACCGCCGGGAGACGGGGGCGTTAAATAAAAAAAGTGTTCAAGCGCGGCGCAGGGCGTGGTGTTCCATGCGGTTTTGCAGGCGATAGAGATAGGCAAAACCCTGCTCCCAACGCTGGTGACCGGACTTCACGTTGATATGCCCTGCCCCCGCCAGAATCCCCGCCTCGGCGCCCCAGTGGCGCGCCAGTTCCAGGGCTCGCGGTGCACTGACGGCGCTGTCGTTGTCGGAGCTGACGATCTGGCTGGGGAATGGCAGCAGGTCCGTCGGGATCGGTGCGAAGTTGCGCAAGGCCGGCGCGCAAGCCGGGCGTTCGACATCGGCCGGCGCTACGAGCAAGGCGCCGCGCACTTGACGCAAAAACTGCACGGGGGCGCTCGCGGCCCAATGGGCGACGGTGATGCAACCCAGGCTGTGGGCAATGAGAATCACCGGCGTGCTGTCGGCGGCAATCGCCTCGGCCAGCGCCGCGACCCAGTCTTCACGGCGCGGTGTCAGCCAGTCGGCCTGTTCCACCCGTGCGCTGTTCGGCAGACTGTTCTGCCAGTGGCTTTGCCAATGATCTTCTGGCGATCCTTGCCAGCCCGGCACAATCAGGTAGCGAATTGATTCGTTGCGCATGGGGGAGCTCTCCTGCTGCGTGTCTGTTCCCGGTCGAGTATAGGGAGAGGATTTATATTCGTTAAGGAATAAGAAGCTATTTATTAAGATCTATATCGAATATAAAACAAATCCCTGTGGGAGCGAGCCTGCTCGCGATAACGGTGGATCAGCCACCCTTGATGTTGAATTTGAAGACGTCTTCGCGAGCAGGCTCGCTCCCACCGGGGTACTGCGGCGTTGCGAAAATCGAGGCAAAAAAAGGGCCGCACCCTGCCAAGGAGACGGCCCCGGAAAACGAAAATCTGTTAACGCGCAGTAATCACCGACAACTTGGTAATCCCTGCCCGCTCAATCGACGCCATGGCCCGCGCCACTTCGCCGTAATTCACCCCATCGTCCGCCTGCAACTGCACGCGCACCTCGGGGTCCTTGGCCTTCGCCGACTTGAGGTTGAACTCCAGCAAGTCCGGCTGTATCTCGTCCTTGTTGATAAACAATTTGCCGGCACCGTCGATGCTCACCACCAACGGGTCTTTCTGTTCCACCGGCGCCACCGCTTCGGTCTTGGGCAGGTTGATCGGAATGGCGTTGGTCAGCAGTGGCGCGGTGACGATGAACACCACCAGCAACACCAGCATCACATCCACCAGCGGCGTCACATTGATCTCGCTGAGCACCTCATCAGTGTCTTGCGTGGAGAAGGCCATATCAGGACGCCTCCTTCACTTTCTGCGCATTGCCATGGGCTACCGCCTTGTGCGCCGTCGGGTGGATCAGCACACGGAACGAACTCTTCTGCGCCAGGCTGTAGAAGTCGTGGGCGAAATCATCCAGGTCCGCCGCCGTCAGTTTCAAACGACGCAAAAAATAGTTGTAAACCAGCACCGCCGGCACGGCGACGGCGATCCCTACGCCGGTGGCGACCAGTGCCGCACCAATCGGTCCTGCGACCGTTTCAAGGCTTGCCGAGCCCGCCGCGCTGATGCCTTTCAACGCTTCCATGATTCCCCACACCGTGCCGAACAAACCAATGAACGGCGAGGTGCTGCCAATGCTCGCGAGCACCGCCAACCCGGTTTCCAGCGACCGGCGCTCACGCACGATCTGCTGACGCAAGGCACGCTCCAGACGATCCTGATGATTGATCGCCTGGCTCAAGTCCGCCGCCTGTGGCGCCTCGCCCACCTGGATTGCCGCATAACCGGCCTGTGCGACACGGGCCGCGGCACCGGGCCGGGTTTCGCTCAGTTCGGCCGCCGAGTCGAGGCTCGAAGCGGCCCAGAACTGTTGATGAAACTTTCGATCCTGTGCCTTGAGGCGACCGAACTGCACGCCCTTGAGCAATGCCAGACCCCAGGTCGCGACGGAAAAAACCACCAGCAGCCAGATCACCGCGCTTTCGATGGATTCAAGTGGAGATGCCAGTAACGTCATGGTGTATTCCTCGTGTAAACGTTTCGCGCGAATTTGGTTTCGGTTTAATGAATCTTGAAATCGATGGGCACGCTGACCCAGCCGTCCCGGGCGACATCACCTTGCTTGGCCGGCACGAAACTCCAGCGTTTCACCGCGTTCAGCGCGGCTTCGTCCAGTGCATCGCGACCGCTGCTTTTCTGGAGCTGGATCTCGCCGGGCTTGCCGCTGGCCAGCACATGCACGCGCAACAACACCGTGCCTTCCCAGCCGCGACGCTGGGCCAGCGACGGGTATTCCGGCGCCGGGTTTTTCAAGTAACCGGCGGTGGCCGAGGCTGGTGTCACAGGCGCGGGCGCCGGCGGTGCAGGTGGCGCCGGGGCCGCGACAGGCGCTGCCGGTTGTGGCGGCGCAGGTGGTTGTTCAACGGCTTTTGGCGCCGGTTTCGCTACCGGTTTGGCCACCGGCTTGGGCTTGGGAACCGGCTTCGGTGGAGGTGGTTTCACCGCCAGTTCGTCTTCCACGGGCGCAGGCGGCTCCACCACGGGCTGGACAGGTTGCGGTGGCGGCGGCTCGACCACCGGTGGCGCCGGACGCGAAAACTCGATGGTCATCGGCGGTATCTCCGGCGGCACGATGGGCAGCACGGTGGTCGGTTGCTGATTGACCCAATAGATCACCGCGCCATGCACCAGCAACGCCAGCACGCCCAGCACGATCGCTTCCCGTCGGCGAAGGACGCCCTTGGGCGTACGCTGCAAACGCAACTGGCCCAAGGGCACCCGGTGCGGTCGGCCGAGGTCGACCAACTCACCACCGGGTGCCTGGCGCCACAGCACCTCATGTGCACCGGCGGCGATCTGGACATTGCCCATTGTTTAACTCCCTGCGGTCTCTTTGCGGATTACCGGAACGTCGTACTGAACATCCCCCGACGACGTCCTGGTAGAGCAATCATTGGCTTGAACGATTAGCTCTTAAAGCAATGTTTAAAGTTATGTTTAGACCCAAATCGAATATATAAAACCAACAACCCACCGCCAGAGCCCGCCGTTCAAGGGCTCCGGCGTAGCGGAAAAAAACCGATGCCTTTCCCGCATTGAAAGTATTCATCCAAGGCATGGTTTTTCGCCGTCAGAAGTCGTATCGACCGGTCACGCCCAGCGTTCGCGGTGTGCCGAGCAAGCCTTCATAACCGCCATTGGCGGCCGTCCACAGCGTCGTGTAGTAGGTTTTGTCGAAGGCGTTTTTCAGCCACAACGAAACGTCCCACTGCCCTTGGTTGAAGTCGCCGCGAAGGCCGGTGGACAGGTTGACCACCGCATAACTCGGGATCTGCCCGAAGTCTGAATCCTCTACCGTGCCCACCGCCTTGGAGCGGAACGCATAGCTGGCGGTGACGTACTCTTCAAAGCCGTTGCTCAGGTTCCATTTGTATTCGCCGTTGGCGTTACCGATCCATTTCGAAGCACCGACTACTTGATGGCCGCTGAGGTCGCAGGACGCTGGAGCACCCGGCGCCAGGCTGACTTCCGGCGGGCACGGCGCATCCTTGTAGGAGAGGTAGCTGACGTCGTTGTACGAGCCATTGATGTTCAGCGTCAGGCCACGCAGCGGGATCAGGGTGCTTTCTAACTCCACGCCGCGTGAGCGCACCGAGCCGGCGTTGGTCAGGAACTGCACGCGGTTGACGTCGTCGAAGGCGTTGGTCTGATAGCCGTTAACCTGGGTCCAGAACAGGTTGGCATTGAGTTGCAGGCGACGGTCCCACAGGGTGCTCTTGAAACCGAGTTCGGCGTTGTTGGCGCGCTCGGTGCCGATCAGCAGCGAATCGGCACCGGCCACCGGCGCCGTGCCGACGGCCAGATTGATCCCGCCGGATTTTTCGCCGTGGGACAACGTGGCGTAAGTGAGCAGGTCGTCGGTGAGGCGGTAGCTGAGGTTCAACAGGCCCGAGGGACTGGAGCTGTACTGGTTCAGATCGCCGGAATCGAAGGCCCCCGCACGGGCGCGTCGTGCCGCGGCCGCCGCACCGGCGACCGCGGCACCACCAACGGGTGCATCACGGGTCACCCTGGCGTTTTTCTCTTCATAGGTACCGCGCAGGCCGGCGGTGAAATCCAGGCGCTCAGTCAGGTGCCAGGTGCCTTGAGCGAACAGCGCGAAACTGTTGGTTTCGATATGACCGTTACCGACACTGTCGATGTTGTTCAATGCACCGTTGGGCGTGCCGTTCCAGATGTCCGCTTGCGGGCCGTAAAAGGTGAAGGATTTGTTGTCCAGGTCGGAACCGAAGTAGTAGGCGCCGAGCACGTAATCGAAGAATCCACCGCTAGGCGACGCCAGGCGAAACTCCTGGGAATACTGCTTATCCTCCACCGAAACGCCGGCGTTGAAGAAGGTGGAGACGTTCAGGCCGTCATCATTACGCGGGGTGAAATTCCACCAGCGATAGGAGCTGATGGAGGTCAGGGTGAAGTCGCTCGGCAGCGTCCAGTTGGCCTCGACCGACGTGCCGCCCTGATGCACGGTGACGTGCTGGTCGTTGTTCAGGTTGACCTTGCGGTGCGTGCCGTCGACCAGTGTCGCGCCCGCCGCATTGGCCCGCGATTGATAGAGATTGAAGCCATTGATGGTCGGCCCGGTGTTGAACAACACCCGGGTGCCGGCGCTGGAATCCTCTTCGTTGTAGTCGCCGATCCAGCGCAGGTTGAACGACTCGTTGGGCTTGAACAGCAACTGGCCACGGAAGCCATCGCGCGAGCCGCCGTTCAAATCGTGGCCATCGAATTCGTTCTTGATATCGCCGTCGCTGCGGGTGCGATACGCAGAAAAGCGTCCGGCGAGTTCGTCATTCAGCGGGCCGGAAATCGTGCCCTTGGTCTGGAAGTATCCGTCCTCGCCCACCGAAGATTCGATGCTGCGTTCGGGGGTAAAGGTCGGCGCGCGGGTGCTGATGTTGATCACGCCGGCGGTGGTGTTCTTGCCGAACAAGGTGCCTTGCGGACCGCGCAGCACTTCGAGCTGCTCGATGTCCATCAGATCGAATACGGCCATGCCGGGGCGGCCGAGGTAAACGTTGTCGATGTACAGGCCGACACTGCCTTCCAGGCCATCGCTGGCCGGGTTGTTGCCCAGGCCACGGATCGACACGCTGGACTGGCGCGCATGCATGTAGGCGACGTTGACGCTAGGCACCAACTGTTGCAGATCCTGGATGCGATAAACCCGCTGGATTTCCAGGGTCTGGCCGCTGACCACGCTCATCGGTGTCGGCACATCCTGCGAACTTTCTTCGCGACGGCGAGTGGTGACCGTCACGGTTTCCAGTTGCGCACTGTCGGCCGTGGCGGTTTTTGCGGAGGTGGTTTCAGGGGTGGTGCTGTCGGCCGCATAGCCTTGGGTCCAACTGGCAGTGCCTGCCAGCAACAAGGCCAGTGGCAGGCGTTTGAGCCGTTGGGGTGAAGAGGTTGAAGCGACGTGCAACGGACTCATAAGGCGGGGTTCCCGATCAAAATAAATGCTTTATTGCTTGTCAGGCTCGCACAGTGGTTGATCTGTGTTCACTCGGTCAGTGGGGGAGCGAGCCTGCTCGCGATAGCGTCGGCTCAGACGCCGTCGATATCCGGCCCTTTCACCGTCTGGCTGACCTGCCCGTTCACACCCACCGGTACTTCACCCTTGAGCGTCACTCGCCGCACGATGCGGTCCTGGGTCCCGTAGTCATCCACCGCGTAATGCTGGGTGGAGCGGTTGTCCCAGATCGCCACATCACCGGCCCTCCAGCGCCAGCGCACGATGTTTTCCTGGCGGATCACATGGCTTTGCAGCAAGCCGAACAGGTGCGCCGAATCGGCCTGGGAATAGCCCTTGATGCGTTTGACGAAATGCCCCAACAACAGGCTCTTCTCACCGCTGATTGGGTGCACGCGGACCACCGGGTGCTCGGTCTCGTAGACAGTCGAGGTGAAGATCTTGCGATAGCGCTCGAGCTTCTCGGCCGAGACGTCAGGCCTGGTGCCGGCGTAGTCGTATTCGTTGCTGTGCACGGCGACCAGTTTGTCGGCCAGCTCACGCAGCTCCACCGACAACCCGTCATAGGCAGTGGCGGTGTTGGCCCACAGGGTGTCGCCGCCGAAAGCCGGGGCCACCACCGAGCGCAGGATCGAGGCTTTGGGGTAGGCCTCGACGAAGGTCACGTCGGTGTGCCAGGAGCTGGCGCGCTGGCCCTCGGCACCGTCCAGTTCCAGCAGAAAACGCGTGCCTTCGCGCACCGGTACGGTCGGGTGTGCCACAGGTTCACCGAGCAGGTGGGCGAACGCCTCCTGGCGCTGATCGTCGAGCTGGGTCTGCTCGCGGAAGAAGATCACTTTGTATTGCAGCAGTGCCTGTTGAATGGCTTCAACAGTGGCGGCATCCAGCTCGCCCGAAAGCTGTACGCCACGAATTTCGGCACCGATGCGACCGGCCACCGGATGGATTTCAAGCGTGTGAACAGCGGGTTGTACTGCGAAAGCGGCATTGCTCATGGGTAGACCCTCATCAGACTGCTTGCGGTTGAACCGGCCGCGAAACACTGCTCTATATATATTCTATTTAGATCTAATAGATATCTACATGCTTCGTTGACGGAATAAGAGGTTACATTTAAAACCTCAGTCAACCCTCGTCGCAAATGCCTTCGAGCTATTTTTAGGATGCCGGAAAAGCATATGGATCTTCGCCAGTTGCGTTACTTCATCGCCCTCGACGAACACCGCAGTTTCGTGCGTGCGGCCGAGGCCATGGGCATTACCCAGCCTGCCTTCAGCCGCAGCATTCAGGGGCTCGAACACGAGTTCGGCTGCGTCCTGGTGGACCGTGGCAACAAGGATTTGCGCCCCACCCCCGAAGGCCTGGTGGTGCTGCAACATGCCCGCAGCCTGGTGCAGGGTGCTGCGTTGCTCAGCTGCGAAGTGACGCAGATGACCAAGCTCGATGCCGGTGAGCTGCGCTTCGGCTGCGGCCCGGCACCGGCGGTGAAACTGGTGCCGGATGCGGTGGCGCAATTCATCAATGCGCATCCAAAAGTGCGCACCTGTTTCGAGGTGGATAACTGGGAGAAACTCAGCCGTGCGCTGAGCCGTGAGGAGATCGAATTCTTCATCGCCGACATCCGTCATTTCGAGTCCGACCCGAACTTCCAGACCCAGGCCCTGACACCCAAGCGCGGTGTGTTTTTCTGCCGGCCGGGGCACCCGCTGCTGGCCAAGGAGAGCCTGTCGACCAACGACATGTTCGATTACCCGCTGGCAACCACGATGATCCCGCCAGGCATTCGCAAACTGCTGGCGAACCTCAGTGGACGGGTGGATTTTTCGCCGACCATCGAGACCGAACATTTCCCGGCGCTGGTGAAAGTGGTGCTGCAATCGAATGCGATTGGTGTGGGGACTGAAGAAGCGTTTGTTGAAGACATCGCACAGGGCTCGCTGGCGCTGCTGCACTGGCGCAACCTTCCGCAGAACATCGAGAGCATGAATGCACGGTGCGGGATCGTCAGTCGCACCGGGTTCCGCTTGTCACCGGCGGCGCGGGCGATGATCGAGACGTTGGTGGCGGTGGACAGGCAGCAGATCAGCGTCGCGGTTTAGGGCCTCTTCGCGAGCAAGCCCGCTCCCACATTTGATTTCCAGCGAACACAAAATTTGTGTACGCCGCAGAACCAGCGTGGGAGCGGGCTTGCTCGCGAAAGCGTCCGCATAGACGCTTGAGATTCAAAGCTTCGCCGCAACCAACTCCGGCGCCACCCAATCACTGACCTTGAACGACTTGCGAATCAGCTTCTGCTGCGACGCCAGGTCCACGGCATCCTGCAATTTGCCAAGGAATACCGGGTCGAGCGTCGAGGGGAACACCTCGCTCAGTTTCTGATCCTTCAAATCCTGAGAAAGAATTACCGGTGGATAACTCGCCAGCCCCGACACCAACTGAATGTAGGCGTCCTTGTTGCTGTCCTGGGTCAGCCACTCCACGGCCTGCTGCTGGGCCTTGAGCAGTTTCGCCACCGCCTCCGGATGCTCGTCGACAAATTTCCCGGTCCCTATCAGCACCGCCTGCACGCTGCCGGCGCCACCCAGATCCTTGGTATTGAGCGGCAACTCGGCCAACCCCTTGGCTTGCAACGCCGTCAGCCCGGAACCGCCCCACGAGGCATCGATCTGCTTCGCCGCCAGTGCTGCGACCGCCGCGTTGAAGTCGAGATTGATGACTTTCACATCCTTCTCGCTCAACCCCTGGCTGGCCAGCGCCGCATCGAAGGACAGCTGGCTGGCGGTGCCACGGAAGATGGCCACGCGTTTGCCCTTGAGGTCCTGCAGGGTCTTGATCCCCGAACCCGGCACCACGCCGAGGTAATGCTTCACCCCCCGCGCCGAGGCACTGAGCAGTCGCGTATCCAGACCATTGGACTTGCCGATGATGGCCGCCAGATCGCCGAGGTAGGCCAGGTCCACTTGACCGTTGGCGAACGCCTCGTTGATCACCGGACCTGCGCCCTTGAAGAAGCTCCACTGAATCTTGATGCCTTGATCGGCGAAAGCCTTTTCGAAGATCTGTTGATCACGCAGCACATCCACGACACCGCCACCACTGTGCAGGGGCCCGGCACTCAGGTCCGGCACGGCGATGCGGATTTCCTTGAGTTCACCGGCGTTGGCCGTGAAAGCCAGCAGCCCCGCCAAGGCCGGTGCGGCGAACAGACTGATGACACGTTTGAAGGGAAGGTTCATGGGTGCGGCTCCTTGGGGCAACGGGCGTTGAGGAGCCGAAAGTAGGCCGAAGTTGAACCAACACTTAAATACTATAAATTCACATTTTTAGATCGTTTAGATCTATATCAGCGCATCCGGGGCTCTTGGCCAAGTATGCAGGAACGGCATCGAAAATATTCTTCGAATGCATTGGATGCAGCTGAGCTGGGGGCCTTAAATGGCTTTGCTTATCTCTCAATAGCATTGATTTTATTTTTTATAGATCGTTTTTGCATACACCGACAACGGAGGTCATCCATGACCCGTGTTTCTCTTCTCAGCCTGCCGTTGGCCGCGCCACCACTGGAAAACCAGCGCCTTTGGCCCAGTCTGAATCGTCGGCTGTTGCCTTGGTTGCTGCCGATCACCCTGTTCACGCTCTGGTGTCTCGCCAGCCGCAATCACTGGATGAGCGAGCAGATCCTGCCGGCGCCGCCCCTGGTCTGGAACAGCGCGGTGGAATTGTCCCAAGGCGAGTTGTGGAGCCATTTGTGGATCAGCCTGCAACGCTTGTTCTGGGGGCTGCTGGCCGGGATCAGCGCTGGTGCTGTTTTGGGTGCGGCACTGGGTTTCAGTCGTCGACTGGAGCACCTGGTGTTTCCGACCTTCGCCGGGCTGGCCCAAGTCCCGACGCTGGCCTGGATTCCATTGTTCATGGTGTTTTTCGGCATTGGCGAAGTGCTGAAACTGGTGGTGCTGATCAAGGCCATCGTAGTGCCGGTAACCCTGCATACGCTGGTCGGTGTGCGCGATGCACAACCCAAGCTGCGCGAAGCCGCCGCGGTGTTGCGCCTGCCCAGGCACCTGTTGATCCGGCGCTTGGTGCTACCTGCCGCGCTGCCGGCATTCATGGCCGGTGTGCGCCTCGCGCTGGCCGCCGGCTGGACTTCACTGCTCGCTGTCGAACTGCTCGCTTCCAGCGAAGGCATCGGATACCTGATGGTCTGGGCGCGTCAGCTGTTCATGCTCGACATCGTGTTCGTGTGCATCGTGGTGATCGGCTTGATCGGCGTGGCGATGGATCGCGGCATCGGTCTGCTGGACAGGAAACTGGTGCACTGGCCGCACCCGGCCACTGCCGAAATCCGTCGCGGGCCGCGTTATCACGGTTGGCAGCGATTGCAACCGTGGCTGCTGCCGCTGGCGCTCCTGGCGTTGTGGCAACTGACCTCGGATCAGCAATGGATTGACGCGAACATTCTGGTCAGCCCGCTGGCCGTCCTGCACACCACCTGGAATGGCCTGCTCGACGGCACGCTGCTTGGCGGCATGGCCCTGAGCCTGGGCCGAACCCTTGGCGGATTGCTGCTCGGTGGCGGGCTCGGGTTTGCCTTGGGGTTGCTGCTGGGGTTGTCGCGCACCAGTGAACGCGTGCTCGGCCCAACCCTCGCCGCCGTCCGCCAGATCGCCATTTTCGCCTGGGTGCCGCTGCTCACCGCGTGGTTCGGTCTGGGGGAGTTGGCCAAGTGGGTGTTCGTTGCCCTCGCCGCCTTTTTCCCGCTGTTTATCGCCACCCAACGCAGCGTCGCCCACCTGTCGCCGCAACTCAACGAGGCCGCGCAGGTGTTGCGCCTCAATCTGCGCCAGCGCCTTGGTCGACTGGTGCTACCGGGCGCGGCGCCGGGAATTTTTGCAGGGCTTCGGCTGAGCCTGATCTACGCCTGGCTCGGCACCATCGGCGCTGAATATTTCATGCCGTCCAACGGCGGCATCGGCAGCCAGATGATCGGCGCCCAGCAACTGCTGCGCATGGACCTGATCATGGCCGGCATGCTGCTGGTGGGCCTGACCGGTGCCCTGCTCAACCTCATTGGCCAACGCCTGGAAATCCGCGCCACTCGCTGGAGACACGCATGAACGCACCGATTGTCAGCTTCAATCACGTGGGCAAAACCTTCGACGTCGACGGCTTCGAACTGGAGGCCATTCGCGAATTCAATCTGGACATCGCCGAGGGCGAGTTCGTCGCCATCGTCGGCTCCAGCGGTTGCGGCAAATCAACATTGCTGCGGCTGCTGGTGGGCCTCGATACGCAATTTCGCGGGCAGATCAGTGTGGACGGAAAAGCCGTCACCGGCATCGGCGGCGAGCGCGGCATCGTCTTCCAGGAACACCGCTTGTTCCCGTGGCTGAGCGTGGCCGACAACATCGGCCTGGGCCTGGTCAACGAGCCACTCAGCGCTGCACAAAAGCACAAGCGCATCAGCGATTTTATCGAATTGGTGGGCTTGAGCGACTTCGCCCGCGCCTATCCGCACCAACTCTCCGGCGGCATGGCGCAGCGCGTAGCCATCGCCCGCGGCCTGGTGGCCAGCCCACGTATTCTGCTGCTGGACGAACCCTTCGGGGCCCTCGATGCGCTGACCCGCCAGCAAATGCAGGACGAACTGTTGGCGATCCGCGCCAGGGCAAAAATCACCACCGTGCTGGTCACCCACGATGTCGAGGAAGCGATCTTCCTCGCCGACCGCGTGGTGGTGATGGAGCCCCGTCCGGGGCGGATCAAGCAAGTGGTCGACATTGCCCTGCCCCATCCGCGCCAGCGCAGCAGTTTCGACTTCCACCAATTGCGCGAAGAACTGCTTCACGAACTCACCAGCGACGATCACTACCAGCCCCCCGTGCCGGTGCAGGTCCGCGATCTGCCGCTGTCCTTCATTGCCTACTGAAAAGGAAATTCTTGATGCCGCAACGTCCCAACTTTCTAGTGATCCTGGCCGATGACCTGGGCTTTTCCGACCTCGGCGCCTTCGGTGGCGAAATCAACACGCCGAACCTCGATGCGTTGGCCAGCAATGGCCTGCGCCTGACCGATTTTCACACCGCGCCGACCTGCTCGCCGACCCGTTCGATGCTCCTGACCGGCACCGACCACCACATCGCCGGCATCGGCACCATGGCCGAAGCATTGACCCCGGACCTGATCGGCAAACCGGGTTACGAAGGGCACCTGAACGATCGCGTGGTCGCCCTGCCCGAGCTGCTTCGCGAGGCCGGTTACCAGACCTTGATGAGCGGCAAATGGCACCTGGGCCTGACCGCCGAACTGGCGCCCCACGCCCGGGGTTTCGAGCGTTCGTTTTCGCTGCTGCCCGGTGCCGCCAACCATTACGGCTTCGAGCCGACCTACGATGAAACGACGCCACGGCTACTGAAATCCACCCCGGCGCTGTACATCGAAGACGACCAATTCATCGATGAACTACCGAAGGATTTCTATTCCTCCGATGCCTTTGGCGACAAGCTGCTGCAATACCTCAAGGAGCGCGACCAGACCCGGCCGTTCTTCGCCTACCTGCCGTTTTCCGCACCCCACTGGCCATTGCAGGCGCCGGCCGAGGTGGTGGAAAAATACCGCGGGCGTTATGACGCCGGCCCTGAAGTGCTGCGACTTGAGCGCCTGGAAAAACTCAAAAAACTGGGGCTGATCGAGGCCGATGTCGAGCCGCATCCGTTGATCCAGCTGACCGCACAATGGGATGCCCTGAGCGACGAGCAACGACAGATCTCCGCGCGGGCCATGGAAGTTTATGCGGCGATGGTCGAGCGCATGGACTGGAACATCGGGCGCGTCGTCGATTACTTGCGCCAGCAAGGGCAACTGGACAACACCTTCATCCTGTTCATGTCCGATAACGGTGCCGAAGGGGCGTTGCTGGAGGCCTTTCCGAAATTCGGCCCGCAGTTGCTGACCTACCTCAACCAGCATTACGACAACAGCCTGGACAACATCGGCCGCGCCAACTCCTACGTCTGGTACGGGCCGAACTGGGCGCAAGTGGCGACCGCGCCGTCGCGGCTGTTCAAAGCCTTCACCACCGAAGGCGGGATCCGTGTTCCGGCGCTGGTGCACTATCCGCAGCTGCCGCTCAAGGGCCAGATCAGCCACGGGTTTGGCACGGTGATGGACATCACGCCAACCATTCTGGATCTTGCCGGTGTGCGCCATCCGGGCAAGCAATGGCACGGCAAACCCGTGGCGGAAGTTCGCGGGAAGTCGTGGCTTGGGTTCCTGTCGGGCGAGACGGCGCAAGTGCATGACGAGCACACCGTCACCGGGTGGGAACTGTTCGGTCGGCGCGCCATTCGACAGGGGCAATGGAAGGCGGTGTACATCCCGGGACCGGTGGGGCCGGCGACCTGGCAGCTGTATGACCTGGGCAATGATCCGGGGGAGATTCATGACCTGGCGTCGAGCCAACCGCAGAAGCTTGGTGCCTTGATCGAGCATTGGCAGCGGTATGTGGATGAGACTGGGGTGATTCTGAGTGAGTCGCCGTTTCAGCCAGACTAAACATTACCCCCTGTGGCGAGGGAGCTTCCTCCCGCTGGGTCGCGAAGCGGCCCCCTTATCCCGAAAACGAAGGGAGCTGCTGCGCAGCCCAACGGGAGCAAGCCCCCTCGCCACAAGTACGAGTCAGACTTGAGCGGTTTGTGTCCTAACACCTACCGCCTCTTCCTTGCGCTCAAACCGGTTAGCCCGCGCAAACGTGCCGAAATCATTGAACCGCACGCCCATCTCACGCATTACCCTATGCCCCACCGGCACGGTCAACTGGCGGATGTAGAACGGCTCCTTCACCACAAAGTGATGGATGCCGTGGCTGCTGCCGAAGTTGAAGCAGAACGCCTGCAACGGCCACAGCCACGGGGCATTGAGTACCTGGCACTGCTGCATCACGTTGCCCGGTTCCACATCGCCGTAGTAATGCATGTTCGAGCTGATGAAGTGCAGGCAGAACGTGCGCAACACATTCGGACCGATGATCACCACCGCCGCGATGTCGATCACCTGCATCACCGACAACGTGGTCGCCGACCACTCGATCGGTGCGCCCATCAGATGCGCAATGCCGTTCGCTGCGTGGAAACCGAGAAGCACGTACCACGCGCCCCAATGCATCAGCGCCAGCGGTGCGTAGACCTTCAGGGTGCGCT
The DNA here is from genome assembly GCF_056402255.1 of Pseudomonas sp. P4_B4. Taxonomy (NCBI): domain Bacteria; kingdom Pseudomonadati; phylum Pseudomonadota; class Gammaproteobacteria; order Pseudomonadales; family Pseudomonadaceae; genus Pseudomonas; species Pseudomonas sp. P4_B4. The sequence goes on along the minus strand of NZ_JBFUHS010000007.1, from coordinate 67,139 downwards.
GGACGATGCTGATCTTTTGCGCCCAGGTCTTGGCCCGCAGCATGCGGATGAATGACGACATCATGTTGTCGCCAATCATCAAGAATCGTGCGATGCCCCATGGCTCGCCGTTGGTGATGGCGCGTTCTTCCATGTCGGTTTCAGAACCCGACACCTTATGGTGATTGAGGTGCAGATGGCGGCGAATCCACGGGTTGATGGTGCTCGGCCGTGCCAGCCACACCAACCCCATCATCAGGTTGTGCGGCACCTTCTGCTTGCGGAAGTACATGCTGTGGATCAGGTCGTGTTCCAGCTCATGGGTCACCGAGGCGAAAAACGCGTTGAGCAGCAGGCACGCCCACCACGCCATGTGCCCGCTCATATAGAGCGCCGCCGAACCGATCATGCCGGCCAGGGCGAAGGCCAGAATGCCCGCGCCGAGGGCGTCCTGATGCTTGAGAATCGGGTATTGCTCGCGCAGCTCGACGCCTCTGGCCAGCACCACTTCACGGATATGGGCCGATCGTTGGGCTGCATTCAGTCGTTGGGGGCTTGCAGAAGTACGGTCCATGCTTCCATCCTCTGGTTATTGATGGTTGCATCCTGCCTTGCGAACCCTCGCAACGCGGTAGCCGAGAACGCCAACCTGTTGACTGGAAGCGCCAATCAGCATGACTGAACCGACCTCCCTCGCCAGCTGGACCCGCGCCCTGCGCAAGCAACTCGATGCCTTGGGCATCGACAGCACCGCCCTGTGCCAGCAATCGGGGCTCGACCCACAACTGATGGACGACCCGAATGCGCGCTACCCGCTGTCGGGCACCACGCACCTGTGGAATCTGGCGGTGCAGGCCAGCGGTGATCCGGCGATCGGTTTGCGGGTGTCGCGTTTCGTCAGCCCGACTACCTTCCACGCGCTGGGTTATGCGCTGGTGGCCAGCGGCAGCCTGCGGGAAGTGTTCGAGCGCATCGTGCGCTATCACCAGGTGGTCAGCGATGCCCTGGAACTGGAACTGACCCGCGCCGAGGATCGCTACTGTTTCCGCCTGAAAATCCCTTCCGGCAACCCGGCCCCGGCCCTCGAGGCCATTGATGCGTTCATGGCGATTTACGTGCGCACCTGCCGCAATCGCCTGGGTCGCGACTACGCGCCGCTGGCGACCTACCTGCGCCGCCCGGAGCCGGCAGACGCGCATCAATGGCATAAAGTCTTTCGCTCGCCCGTGCACTTCGGCGCCGACGAGGATCGGCTGGAATTCGCCCTCGTCGATTTCGACAGCCACCTGGACGATGCCAATCCGGAGCTGGCCGAACACAATGAAACCGTGCTCAAGCGCACCCTGGCGCAACTCAAGTTGCTGACGTGGGAACGCAAGGTCCGCGATGCGATTGAAGAACAACTGCCCGAAGGCGAACCCAGCGCCGAACACATCGCCAAGGCCCTGCACCTGAGCCTGCGCAGCCTGCAACGGCACTTGGCCGATGAAGGCTGCCGGTTCGATACGCTGCTCAATGAAAGTCGTGAAAACCTGGCGCTGCTGCACTTGCGTGACCCGCAATGTTCGTTGAGCGAGATCAGTTATCTGCTCGGGTTTGCCGACACCAGCAGCTTCAGCCGCGCCTTCAAGCGCTGGACGGGGATGACACCGGGGCAGTTTCGGGATGGGTTGCGCTGATCAGCCTTTGACCAGGCTGCGCGCCATACCCTCGTTCCACTGTTCCAGCATCGCCTCTCCAACCTCGGCAAAGGCACTGTTTGCCTTTATGTGTTGGCCCATCTCGCCCATCGCCATTGCCATCCCATGGATGACTTGTTGCAGCAATTCGTTGCAGCGTCCCTCGGTCAAATTGCAGGCGGAGCGGCCAAACCGCATCAGCATTTTGTACTTGGGCCACGCCTTCGATCCGCCCAATAGCAACGCCATGCTATCGGTCTTGATGTAGACCGACGTGGTGATGATGTCGTAGGCAGGTGCCAGGCTGATTGGTGCATCGACACCACAGTCTTCGTACAGAACACCGAAGTTTTTCAGGTGCGCGTCGCCATTCTTCAAACCCGATGACAGCGCGACGATTTTGAAAAACGACTCCAGTGCCTGATTGAGCAAAGGCGGAGAAACAAAGGCCTTGATCTGCTTGGCCGCACCTTCGTACGAACCATCGTATTTGGCTTTTGATGGCCAGGCATTGAGCACGCAGAAGTCCTCGAACCCCAGGTAACCTTTTTCATTCAAGTCGAAGCGTTCAACGATCAAAAACTTGCCGTGCTCACTGAGTTCAAACTTCGGCACCTCAAGACCCGAATGCAACGCCGCCCGCATGCAGAAGTATTCATTGCCAGCGAGTTCCGGGTATTGCTCTGGACGAAAGGCTTTGACCAGATGCGTGGCCCCCCGATGGGACAGCCGATCGATGGTTGACGCGCTGTCACGCACCAGTACCTTCGGTTGCACACCGGAAACGCCTGAATACTGGCCATAGGTCTGCAAGAGGCCTTCGAACAGACCTTGCGCGCCGTCATGTACAAGAAGCTCCGCCAGGCTGGTTTCAGGTGGCTGGTCGACCGGCCCCGGGGCCTTTGAAATGCCGACTCTTCCGAGCTGGTGCGGGCCGACTATGGCAAGCATCGAAAAATCGTCAAACCCCCGGACGGCCTTGCTGAAGCGACGAGTCAGTTCATCGCGCAGGGCTCCCTCTGGCAAATTCATTTCAAAAACCGGTGGAACACCTGGTTCCCACGCGTAACTCTCCAGCCGCACCGGCATGGTCAACGAGACGGCGTTTTGTTCTGACGCGTTTTCGGCGTAGGCAAACACGGTGTCGATGGGAGGCTGGCCACGACCAAGGACTCCCACCGCACTGTTGGAAACGCTGATAGCCAGTCGATCCTTCTCCTGCGGCTCATCCATGGAAATCCACCTTTTTGAGGGTGTCCAGCGTTGGCCGCTTCGACTGTCGCGGCACTGCTGTCAGTTCATAACCGAAGCCATTGAGGATCGCCTCGACCTTGCGCAGACCAATTTCGGAGAGGGTGTTGTTTTCGATACCGGAGATCGTCGCCCGGCTCATTCCGTACTGCTGTGCCAATGCCTGCTGGGAGAGTTTTCTTTCCTTGCGTAACGTTCGGATCAACTTGCCAAGGTTTTCCATTTCACCGCCATGCATCGTATACAGTGCATAATTTGTTAGATTAATGGTTATGCATTGTATTTAGTGCAGATACTGACTGAAGTCCAGCTACATTTGCTGACGCCCATTTCAATCATCAAACCATCGCCAACACCCGCAACCGCTCGGCATCGAGGATTTCGATTTCGCCGTAACTCAACCCGATGACCCCCTGCCCCTGCAACTCCTTGAGGATCTGGTTGGTGGTCTGGCGCGACAGCGACAACATGGCGGCAAGCTGCTCCTGGGGCAGTTGCAGGACGCGGCGCGGTGGAGCGGTCTCGCCATAGCCTTCGGCGATCATCAGCAAGCGGTGCGCCAGCCTGGCCGGGGCCGGCAACAGACTCAATTGTTCGAGATTGATGAAGGTCATGCGCAGCTTCTGGCTCATCAGCAACGCCAGTTGCCGCCAGTGCTGCGGATGCTCGTCGAGCAGCGCCAGCAAGGTGTTCTGGGGGATGTGCAGCAGCGCGCACTGGCCCACGCCGTAGGCATCGTGGGTGCGTGGCTGGCCGTCGAACAGGCAGATTTCGCCGAACCAGTGCGGCGGCTCCACCAGGCTCAGCAACGCTTCCTTGCCCTGCTCGCTCACGGCACCGACGCGCACCGCGCCTTCAAGCACCGCGTACAGGCCACAGGGCGGATCGCCACGTTTGAACAGCCGCTGGCCCGGCGACAGCCGCCGCAGCCTGGCCGCCGACAGCAGTCTATCCTGTAGGGAATCAGGCAAATGGCTGAACCACTGACCGCTCATCAGGCGTGGACGCCAGACCTGCATATCCATGAAAACTCCTAGAGATTGTCGCCTGGCTGACAGAGCGGGAAGTGACCCCGGGGCATGATCAATCACTCCACAGGAGAACAACAATGAAAAGCCTCGTCGACCACCTCAGTCAATACGCCGCCTATCACCGTGACCCGCGCAACATCGCCTCGCACTTTATCGGCATTCCGCTGATCGTGGTGGCCGTCGCGGTGTTGCTGTCGCGGCCGCAGTGGTCGCTGGGCGGCGTATGGATGTCACCGGCGGTGCTCGTCTCGCTGGCATCGGCATGGTTTTACCTGCGCCTGGAGTTGCGCCTGGGCGTGTTGATGACCGTGTTGCTCGGGCTGTCCCTGTGGGCAGGTCATGCGCTGGCGCAGCAAGGCACGCTGGTCTGGCTAGGCAGCGGCGTGGCAATGTTCGTGATCGGTTGGGCGATCCAGTTTGTCGGCCATCACTACGAAGGGCGAAAACCGGCATTTGTCGATGACGTGACCGGGTTGATTGTCGGGCCGTTGTTCGTGGTGGCCGAGTTGGCGTTCATGCTGGGGATGCGGCATGACCTGAAAGAGCAGATCGAGGCGCGGGCGGGTGGGGTGCGAGTCAATCCGAAGCGTGCTGCTGTTTAGATCACATTCGCGGGCAAGCCCGCTCCTACAGGTTTTGAGGTTGGCCACAAGTTTTGTGCTCAACACCGATCCTCTGTGGGAGCGGGCTTGCTCGCGAAGCTTTTGATTTTAAATGTTCGCGACCTTCTGCCAGACCTTCGGCTTGAAGAACAGCGTCTCTCCCTTCGCCAACCCGATCAGGCTATCGTGATCCTTTACCACTTCGGCTTCGATCAGATCGCTCTGCCCCTCGACCTTCAACGTCACCCGCGTCGTCGCGCCCAGCGGACGAATATCGCGCACTTCAGCCGCGTGGTGGTCTTCCAGTTCATGGCGCGACAGCGACACCTCGTGCGGGCGGAACAGCACGTGCTTGTCTTCGCCCAGGTGCAGACGGTTCGAATCACCTAGGAAGTGATAGACGAAATCGCTGGCCGGGTTTTCGTACACGTCCCCCGGTGAACCGATCTGCTCGATCACACCCTTGTTCATCACCACGATACGGTCGGCGACTTCCATGGCTTCTTCCTGGTCGTGGGTCACGAACACCGAGGTCAGGTTGATGTCTTCGTGCAGACGCGCCAACCAGCGGCGCAGTTCTTTACGGACCTTGGCGTCGAGGGCGCCGAAAGGTTCGTCGAGCAGCAGCACTTTCGGCTCCACCGCCAGCGCTCGGGCCAGGGCAATGCGCTGGCGCTGACCGCCGGAGAGTTGCTCCGGGTAGCGATCCGACAACCAGTCCAGTTGCACCATGTTCAGCAGTTCGTGGACTTTGGTTGCGATCTGGCTTTCGCTCGGGCGCTGGTTTTTCGGTTTCATGCGCAGGCCGAACGCGACGTTGTCGAACACCGTCATGTGGCGGAACAAGGCGTAGTGCTGGAACACAAAACCGACGTTGCGATCACGCACGTCATGGCCGGAAACGTCTTCACCGTGGAACACGATGTTGCCCTGATCCGGAGTTTCCAGGCCTGCGATGATCCGCAGCAGCGTGGTCTTGCCGCAGCCCGACGGACCGAGCAGTGCGACGAGTTCGCCGCTCTGGATGTCCAGGCTGATGTTGTCCAGCGCCTTGAAGGCATGGAAGTTCTTGCTGACGTTACGCACTTCGATCGACATGAATTATTCCTCCGCGGCGCTGGTGCGCAGGCGGTTAATACGGTTTTCGCTCCACTGCTTGAGCAGCAGGATGAAGAGCGCCAGGATCAGCAACAGGCTCGCCACGGCGAACGCGGCCACGTGGTTGTATTCGTTGTAGAGGATCTCGACGTGCAACGGCAGGGTGTTGGTCACCCCGCGAATGTGCCCGGAAACCACCGACACCGCACCGAACTCCCCCATGGCCCGCGCGGTGCACAACACCACGCCGTAGATCAGGCCCCATTTGATGTTGGGCACAGTGACGTGCCAGAACATCTGCCAGCCGTTGGCCCCGAGCAGGCGCGCGGCCTCCTCTTCCTGAGTGCCTTGCTCCTGCATCAGCGGGATCAGTTCACGGGCCACGAACGGCACGGTGACGAAGATCGTCGCCAGCACGATGCCCGGCAGGGCAAAGACGATCTGGATGTCGTGATCTTGCAACCACGGCCCGAACAGACCCTGGGCGCCGAACATCAACACATAGACCAGGCCCGCGATCACCGGCGACACCGAGAACGGCAGGTCGATCAGGGTCACCAGCATGCTCTTGCCGCGGAACGAGTACTTGCTCACGCACCACGCGGCGCTGACGCCAAATACCAGATTCAGCGGCACCGAAATCAATACGGCGATGACCGTGAGCTTCAGCGCCGACAGCGCGTCCGGTTCAAAGATCGCGGTGAAAAACGCCCCGAGGCCGAGCTTCAGTCCCTGGGACACCACGATGAACAGCGGCAACAACAGGAACAGCGCAAAAATCAGCCAGCCAAGGCCGATCAGGATTCGCCGCGAAGTCGCACTGCCACGGCGGGCAGCGTTCGAGGAAGCGGCAGCAATAGATGATTGGGACATGGGTGCGCCTCCTTATGGGGTTTCGATGCGCCGCTGCAACAAGTTGATCAGCAGCAACAAGACGAAGGAAACCACCAGCATCAGTACACCAATGGAGGTAGCGCCGGTGTAATCGTATTGGTCGAGCTTGACCATGATCAGCAGCGGCAGAATCTCGGTTTTCATCGGCATGTTGCCGGCGATGAAAATCACCGAACCGTACTCGCCGACCCCACGGGCAAAGGCCAGAGCGAAACCGGTCAGCCATGCCGGAAGCAGTGCCGGCAACAGGATATGGCGGAAAACCTGCAAGGGCTTTGCTCCCAGGCACGCTGCCGCTTCTTCCACTTCACGGGGGATATCCGCCAATACTGGCTGTACGGTACGTACTACGAATGGAAGTGTCACAAAAGTGAGGGCAAGGGTGATGCCCAGAGGGGTGTAGGCGATCTTGAAACCCAGATCCGCTGCAAATTGACCGACTAGACCGGTGGGGGTGTACAACGCCGTCAGCGCAATACCGGCCACCGCCGTGGGCAATGCGAATGGCAGGTCGATCATTGCATCGATCACTTTTCGTCCAGGGAAGGTATAGCGCACTAATACCCAGGCCAGCAGCGTGCCGATGATGCCGTTGATGATCGCGGCACAAAGCGCCGTGCCGAAGCTGAGCTTCAACGCGGCCAGCACCCGTGGCGCCGAGATGATTGCCCAGAACTGATCCCAGGTGAGTTGAGCGGCATGCACGAACATCGCCGCCAGTGGTATGAGCACAATCAGGCTGAGGTACACCAAGGTGTAGCCCAGCGTCAGCCCGAAGCCGGGTATGACGGGGGAGATACGACGCGACATAAAAGTCCTTGGTTGAGAACGCAATAAGCCCCGGAGATAAATCCGGGGCTCGTTGATGGCTATTTAAGATTACTGCGCCTGGTAGATCTGGTCGAACACGCCCCCGTCATTGAAGAATTTCGGCTGAGCGGTTTTCCAGCCGCCGAAGTCCTTGTCGATGCTCACCAGTTCCAGTTTCGGGAACTGCTGGGCGTACTTGGCGGCCACGTCCTTGTCACGTGGACGATAGAAGTTCTTCGCCGCGATTTCCTGGCCGGCCGGGCTGTACAGGTGCTTGAGGTAGGCTTCGGCGATCTGCTCGTTGCCCTTTTTCTCGGCGTTCTTGTCGACTACCGCCACCGGTGGCTCGGCGAGAATCGACAGCGAAGGCACGACGATGTCGAACTTGTCGGCGCCGCCCTCTTCTTTCAGGGCCAGGAAGGCTTCGTTTTCCCAGGCCAGCAATACGTCGCCCTGACCGTTGTTGACGAAGGTAATGGTCGAACCGCGAGCGCCGGTGTCCAGCACTGGCACGTGCTTGAACAGGGTCTGTACGTATTCCTTGGCCTTGGCTTCGTCGCCGCCATTGGCTTTCAGGCCATAGGCCCACGCCGCGAGGAAGTTCCAGCGTGCACCGCCGGAGGTTTTCGGGTTCGGCGTGATCACCGAGACGTCGTTCTTGACCAGGTCGCCCCAGTCCTTGATGCCTTTAGGGTTACCCTTGCGCACCAGGAACACGATGGTCGAGGTGTAAGGCGTGCTCGCTTCCGGCAAGCGTTTTTGCCAGTCGGCCGGCAGGGTTTTGCCGAGCTTGGCGATTTCGTCGATATCACCGGCCAGGGCCAGGGTCACGACGTCGGCACGCAGGCCATCGATCACCGCCCGACCTTGCTTGCCCGAACCGCCGTGGGATTGCTGGACCTTCACGGTGTCGCCGGCGTGATCTTTCTGCCAGAACTTGATGAACTCAGCATTGTAGTCCTGGTACAGCTCGCGGGTCGGGTCGTACGACACGTTGAGCAGCTCGTAGTCCTTGGCAACGGCGGAACCGGCAAAAAGGGCGCTGGCCAGGGCGGCCAAAGCGAAATGACGAATCGACGACATGGTGAAAGCTCCTGGAATTCTTGGTGTGTTGGCTTTTCTTATGGGATATCGGAAATCGCGGTGCCTGATTCGCCTCAGCCCGGCTTGTTGCCCGGCTGCTGCAAACGGAATTTTTCTTTGCGTTCGATCTGCACCACCTGGGCGTTGTGCACGGTAATTTCCACGGCGCCAAAGCGCAGGTCGCGCAGGGCACTCTGGATTTCACGCAGGATGGTGGCTTCGTCTTGACCGTCGACGCTACGCAGGGATGCGCTCATATTGCTGCTCCTTCAACTGAGAGGTTGCCTCGCAGTGTCGGCACTGCTTGCGGCTTGAGAGCAATACTAGAGAGACACAGATATTCTTAAAAAGACTATTTAAGAATGTTTATATAACCAGAAGAGATTAACTGAAGGGACAAGGGCTTGAGGTGAATAGCCCTCTTTCAAGCACACAAAAAAACCTGTGGGAGCGTCGACCGGCTGCTCCCACAGGGTTTGCGCCTATCCAATCACCGGCGCATGAGCCCAATCCAGCTGCGCCGCTGGTACCGGCCGCCCGAACCAGTAACCCTGACCAAGATCACATCCCTGTTCGAGGAGGAAAGCAGCCTGTTCGACCTGCTCGATCCCTTCGGCATGCACCTGCATGCCCATGCTTTGCGCCAGGGCAATGATCACCCGTGAAATCGCCGCATCGTCCTCATCCCACGGCAAACCGGCAACGAAGCCCTGGTCGATTTTCAACTTTTGCACCGGCAGACGCTTGAGTCGCAGCAGCGATGAATAGCCCGTGCCGAAGTCGTCGATGGCCAGGCGCACACCCAGCTCGCGCAGGCGATGCATCTGCTCCAGCGCGACTTCCGGGTCTTCCATCACCGCGCTTTCGGTGACTTCCAGCTCGAGAAACGCCGGCTCCAGCCCGGTTTCGCGCAGGACTTGCGCCACCTGCTGATACAGCTCACGACGGGCGAACAGGCGCGAAGAAACGTTGACCGCGACGAACGACAGCACCACTCCGCCCTGCTGCCACTGGCACATCTGCCGGCACGCCTGCGCCATGACCCAGGCATCGATTTCGGCGATCAGACCGGTTCGTTCAGCGACCGGTATGAATTCCGCTGGCGACACCAGGCCCCGCTGCGGGTGCTGCCAACGCACCAGCGCCTCGACGCCAATCAGGCGATTGGTCTTGAGGTCGTGAACCGGCTGGTAATAAACCCGCAACTCTTGCCGATCCAGGGCGCGGCGCAATTCGAAGGCGATCTCCACCCGTTGCTGGGCGTGGGCCGTCAGCTCTTCGGTGTACAGGGCATAATCATTGCGCCCCGTGCTCTTGGCCTTGAACAGTGCAGAGTCGGCATTGCGCAGCAGTTGCTCAACGCTCAAGGCATCGCCGGGGAACAGGCTGATGCCGATGCTGGTGTTGATGAACAACTGATGGTCATCGATAGAGAATGGTGCTTTGAGGCCGTCGATGATCCTCTGGGCCAACGCAGCGGCCTGAACCAGTTGCGGACAGCTTTCGGCGAGTACGGCGAATTCATCTCCGCCCAGCCTGGCCAGGGTGATGCCCGGACCAAACATGGCGCCCAGGCGCTCGGCCACAGCCTTGAGCAACTGGTCGCCAACGGTATGCCCGAGGCTGTCGTTGATCATCTTGAAGTGATCGAGATCGATCATCAGCAGCGCGCAGCCACGTTTGTGGACCTGTGCCGAGGCCAGGGCCTGTTCCGCGCGGTCGGTGAACAGCAGGCGGTTCGGCAGGTCGGTCAGCGGGTCGTGGTGCGCCAGGTGCATCAGCTCGTGTTCGGAGTTCTTGATTGCACTGATGTCGGAAAACACCGCCACATATTGGCTCGGTTGGCCGTTGTCGTCGTGGATCAGTCGAATCGTTTGCCATTGCGGGTAAATCTCGCCGCTTTTGCGCCGGTTCCAGATTTCCCCGCTCCACTCCCCGGCACTGTCGAGTGCGACAAACATCGTCTGATAAAACTCAAGGGAATGTCGCCCGGACTTGAACAGATTGGGCCGCCGCCCCAGCACGTCCTCACACCCGTAACCGGTGATCTCCATGAACGCCCGATTCACATGGACGATCACGCCTTCCCGATTGGTGACCAGCACGCCTTCGCGGGTGCAGTCGAACACTGCCGCTGCCTGGCGCAAGCGCATGCGGTCGGCATCGCGCTTACGCAATTTGTCGCCGATCCCCAGACACCGCAGCAGCCGCGCTCGGGCAATGAAGATCAACCCGGTGCTGAACAGCACCCAGACATAACCGTTGATCAGTTGCCATCGCAGTCGCTCGGCAGAGCTATCGAAGAAACTGTTTAATAAATAGCCACTGATCTGCAGCCAAACCGCAGAAAGCAACAGATAGAGCAGCGCCGCGCGCAAGGCATCGAGATAGGTGGCAGACATCCGGCGGTCCATGTCCCTACAAAAAGGTTGGAATGATGGTTTAAAGACACATCCAGCCACTCTTATCTGAAAGGGCGACTGGTTTTCTGTGTGGGCTTAGTGATAATGCAACGGCTGTTTTTTCTTTATTGAGGGCCCTACAGCCTATGTGGTACGAAGGTTTTCTTGGCTTGTCGCCCTGGTCGCTGGTAGCAATCACCCTGCTGATGACCCACGTCACGATCATCGCCGTCACGGTCTATCTGCATCGTTACTCGGCCCATCGCTCCCTGGAGCTGAATGGGGGCCTTAAGCATTTCTTCCGTTTCTGGCTGTGGCTGACCACGGCACAGAACACCCGCGAGTGGACCGCCATCCACCGCAAGCATCACGCCAAATGCGAAACCGTCGATGACCCGCACAGCCCGGTCATCAAGGGCTTGTCCACGGTGCTGCGCAAAGGCGCCGAGTTGTACCGCGCCGAAGCGGAAAACCCCGAGACCCTGCGCATCTACGGCAAGAACTGCCCCGAAGACTGGATCGAGCGCAACCTCTACAGCCGCTACCCGCTGCTGGGCATCGCGATCATGGGCGTTATCGACCTGCTGCTGTTCGGCACCATCGGCATCACCATCTGGGCCATCCAGATGATGTGGATCCCGGTATGGGCCGCCGGCGTGGTCAATGGCCTGGGCCATGCCATCGGCTACCGCAACTTCGAATGCCGCGATGCGGCGACCAACCTGGTGCCTTGGGGCATCCTGATTGGCGGCGAAGAACTGCATAACAACCATCACACCTACCCTAACTCGGCAAAATTGTCGGTGAAGAAGTGGGAATTCGACCTGGGCTGGGCGTGGATTCAAGTCTTCAGCTTCCTGCGCCTGGCCAAGGTTCAACGGGTTGCGCCGATTGCCCATCGCGTCGAAGGCAAGGGCAACCTGGACATGGACACCGCCATGGCGATCCTCAACAATCGCTTCCAGATCATGGCCCAGTACCGCAAATTGGTGATCGGCCCGCTGGTCAAGCAAGAGCTGGAAAAGGTCGATCACTCGGTACGTCACCAGTTCCACCGGGCCAAACGCCTGCTTTCGCGGGAGACCAGCCTACTTGATGACAAACACCACGTGCGCATCCAGAACATGCTCGAGCACAGTCAGGCGCTGAAGGTAATTTACGAGAAACGCCTGGCCCTGCAGCAGATCTGGGTCAAGACCAGCTCAAATGGTCACGACATGCTGGCGGCCATCAAGGACTGGATACACGAAGCCGAAGCCAGCGGAATTCAGTCCCTGCGCGAATTCGCCGATCAGTTGAAGACCTACTCCCTGCGTCCTGCCGCTGTCTGATTGCAGCGCACAGCCGCAAAACCTGTGGGAGCGAGCCTGCTCGCGAAGGCGGCGTGTCAGCCAATATTGAATTGACTGGTACCCCCTTTTCGCGAGCAGGCTCGCTCCCACATTGATTTTTGGCCGCAAAAAGGCATCGCCAGTACCGCCCGGCGGGAGCCAGTTCCCTCGCCACAAAAGGTGGGAACTTCATCTGAAAAGCCCTATCTCAAAGACACTTCGCCATCCCCGGCGGGCTTGATGTTGGCCGCGATCGCACGCGGCATGCCCTTTGAGATTTGTGTCGATGGACGAAAAAAACCTGCAAGACTCATCTCCGTCCCATTGGCCCGAGGCCGCGCAGACCCTGTTGGCGCTGATGCACGCCCAAGGCGAAGTCGCACGCCTGAGCGAACGCGAACAGTTGTTCAACACCTTGCTGATGAGCGTCAACGCGGTGCTGTGGGCATTCGATTGGGAAACCCGCCAGGTGCTTTACGTCAGCCCCGCCTATGAACGGATCTTTGGCCGTTCGGCCGATCTACTGCTGGCCGACTGCAATCAATGGCGCGACAGCATTTACCCTGACGACCTGGACTATGCCGAACGCAGCTTGGCCGAAGTGCTAGACAACGGCGCCGTCGAAGATCGCGAGTATCGAATCATTGCCGCCGACGGCCAGATGCGCTGGCTTAGCGACAAATGCTACATCAACCGCCAGGCCGAGCCGGGGCAACCGGTGATCATCGTCGGTATCGCCGAAGACATCACCGACAAGAAGCGGATGGAAAGCGAACTGCACCGCCTGGCCACCACCGACGCCCTGACCCAGAGCAGCAATCGCCGGCATTTCTTCGAATGCGCCCACCAAGAGTTCGCACACGCCCGTCAACGGGGCGAACCGCTGTCATTCCTGATGCTGGACATCGATGACTTCAAAATCATCAACGACACCTACGGTCACCAGGAAGGCGACAATGTGTTGCAGCGCATCGCCGATAGCGGCCGCGCAGCGCTGCGCCGTGGCGACCTGTTCGGGCGCATTGGCGGTGAAGAGTTCGCAGCGGTGTTTCCCGGCTGTACACCGCAGATGGCCCTGCAAGTGGCGGAACGCTTGCAACGGCAGATTCAGCGATTGCGTTTCACCCATGAAGGCCGGACGTTCGGCATCACCGTCAGCCAGGGCCTGACCAGCCTGACCGCCGCGGACGAAAACGTGGAGAACCTGTTTTCCCGTGCGGATGCTGCGATGTATCGGGCCAAGCGCGAGGGTAAAAATCGGATTGTCACTGTCTGACTGTTTTTGAAGATTCACAACTGTGGCGAGGGGGCTTGCCCCCTCGCCACAAGGCTCGCTCCCACAGGAATTCGCGTGAAACCTACTTCTTGCGCAGGCGCATCAACTCCGGCAAGCCAATCTTGAGCAACCGCGCCGTCCGGCTCTTCGCCAGTTCCTCGATGCCCTCATGCTCGGTCAGACGCGCCATCTGCGCCGCCATGTTCATCACCAGCGCTTCGCGGGAATAAACCCCGCCACCGAGCTGGTAGGCCGCCGCAATCAGCTCCCGCAACTCCAGCGGCAGGCGCCAGCGCGTGCGCAGGGCCGAACCATAGGCCGCGCCAAATTCAACCAGCGCTTCGCCCACTTCCTCCTGCTCGTCCAGTTCGCCACCGGCCTGTTTCCATTCCTGCAAACAGCGCAGCAACGCCAGATCGCCGAGACGATGCAGCATGCCGGCGCAATAGCAACGCTCCTGATCTAGATCGAGCAGGCGCGCCAGGGTTCGCGCGTATTCGGCGGTGTGCAGCGACAGATCCCAGTATCGCTCGGCATAGTCGGCCAATTGCGGATCGCTGAGCCGGGCACTGCGCTTGAGCGCCAGGCCGAGAATCAGGTTCATGCTCTGCCCGGTGCCCAAGCGATGCAGCGCCTGGGACAGGCTTTGCACAGCGCCGCCGTTGTGGTGTGCCGCACTGTTGGCGGCGGCGATCAGCACGGCCGTGACCTGCGGATCGGTGCGGATTTCGTCTTCCAGCACCGTCAGGTCGAGGCCATTGGGATTGAGGCTGCGTTTGACCGCCACTTGCACGTCGGTCATCAGCGGCGCGCCGTCGGCCAATTCCCGGCGACGCTCCAGAAACACCGACAACGTCATGCCCGGTGCCAGCGACGGCACTTCGCACGAGACTTCTTCGCCAGCATTCAGCAGTAAGCCCTGCAACCGATGGGTCAGGCTTTCCATATTCAGAGGCTTGGTCAGGTACGCGGCCGGCACCAGCGGCAAGGCCTCGCGTACGCTGGCACTGTCGTTGCGACTGCTCATGAGGATGAAGGGCAGCGGCGGGTTGCGTTTGCGCTGACGGATGTTGCGCAGTACATTCAGGCCATCGACGCCCGGCAACTCCCAGTCGGCGATGACCAGGTCATAGGGGTTGGCGGCCAATAGCTCCAGCGCTTGCTGACCATCGGCGCACAAGTCCAGCCGCGCATCGCAGCGTACGTTCAACAACACTTCCTTGAGCAAATCCCGGGACCAAGGGTCGGCCTCGGCGATCAGGACTCTTGGAACGGCGGGTAAAATGACAGTTGTCATACAGCTCTCCCTGGCAATGCAGGAACCTTAGCCAATGCTGGCCATTCGATACAGCGCTAATGCGCGGGATGTGTTTCCAGGGACATGAAAAAACCCGCCGAAGCGGGTTTTTTGTGGATCAGGTCACACTGGGTGATCAGAGCTCGGAGAAGCACTCTTCGATGATCGCCAGGCCTTTGTCCAGTTGCTCGTCCGGCGAGGTCAGCGGTACCAGGACGCGCAGAACGTTGCCGTAGGTGCCGCAGGACAGCAGGATCAGACCCTTGTCGCGAGCCTTGGCCACAACGGACGCCACGGCTGCGGCGTTCGGCTTGTGGCTGTCGCCGTTTTCGAACAGCTCGACAGCGATCATTGCGCCCAGGGCACGGACTTCACCGATCACCGGGTACTTGGCCTGGATGGCCTTCAGGCCGGTTACCAGACGCTCGCCAACAGCCTTGCAGCGATCCAGCAGGTGCTCTTCTTCGAACACTTCCATCACGGCCAGGGCCGCGGCGCAAGCGATCGGGCTACCGGCGTAGGTTCCGCCCAGGCCGCCTGGAGCGATGGCGTCCATGTATTCGGCCTTGCCGCACACACCGGCCAGCGGGAAGCCGCCAGCGATGGATTTGGCGAAGGTGGTCAGGTCGGCAGCAACGCCCATCTGTTCCATGGCGAAGAAAGTACCGGTACGGCCAGCGCCAGTCTGTACTTCGTCAGCGATCAGCAGGATGCCGTGCTGGTCGCACAGGGCACGCAGACGCTTCATGAATTCTTTCGGAGCGACGTAGAAACCACCTTCGCCCTGAACCGGCTCGATGATGATCGCAGCGATGTCTTTCGGCTCGGCGTCGTTCTTGAAGATGCGTTCGATGGAAGCGATCGAATCGTCGATGCTCACACCGTGCAGTTCGTTCGGGTACAGCGCGCGGAAGATGCCGCCTGGCATCAGACCCATGCCGGCCGAGTAAGGCACGACTTTACCGGTCAGGCCCAGGGTCATCATGGTGCGACCGTGGTAGGCGCCGGTGAACGCGATCACGCCGGCACGGCCAGTGGCGGCACGGGCGATCTTGATGGAGTTTTCCACGGCTTCGGAGCCGGTGGTCACCAGCAGGGTTTTTTTGTCGAAATCACCTGGGACCTTGGCGTTGATTTTTTCGCACACTTCCACGTACGGCTCGTAGGCCAGAACCTGGAAGCAGGTGTGGGTCAGCTTGTTCAGCTGCTCGGTCACGGCGGCGATGATTTTCGGGTGCACGTGGCCGGTGTTCAGTACGGCGATACCGCCGGCAAAGTCGATGAACTCACGACCTTCAACGTCGGTTACGGTCGCGTTCTTCGCGGATTCGGCGAAGATCGGGTGAATCTGGCCAACACCACGTGGAACAGCAGCGGTACGGCGGGCCATCAAAGAAGCGTTAGTCTTGCTCATACATTCCTCATTCACCGCTCATCGGGCGGCGTGGTTCAAGGATAAAGCGACGGGGAGCAACGGCGGCAGCATGCGATGATCGACTGCCACAGCGTTCCCGGCCACCGAGAAAATTCCGGTTTGAAGCGGCGCAAAGGGACAGCGCTCTCGTGCCCTTTGCGCTTGAAGCAATGCCGTGCCGGGCTTAGATGCCCAGGCAGAGGTATTTGATTTCCAGGTAATCTTCGATGCCGTACTTGGAGCCTTCACGGCCCAAGCCCGAGGCCTTGATACCGCCGAACGGCGCGACTTCGTTGGAGATCAACCCGGTGTTGACGCCGACCATGCCGTATTCCAGGGCTTCCGCCACACGGAATACGCGACCCAGGTCGCGGGCATAGAAGTACGAGGCCAGACCGAACTCGGTGTCGTTGGACATCGCGATCACATCGGCTTCGTCTTTGAAGCGGAACAGTGGAGCCAATGGACCGAAGGTTTCTTCCTTGGCCACGGCAGCGTTATTCGGCACGTTGGTCAGAATGGTCGGCTCGAAGAAGTTACCTTCCATCGACTTGCCGCCAGACAGCACGGTGGCGCCTTTGGAAACGGCGTCGGCAATGTGCTCTTGCACCTTGGCTACGGCTTTTTCGTCGATCAGCGGGCCAGTGGTGGTGCCTGCTTCCAGACCGTTACCGATCTTGAGCTTGGCCACAGCCACTTTCAGCTTCTCGGCGAACGCGTCGTAGACCGAATCCTGAATGTACAGGCGGTTGGCGCAGACGCAGGTCTGACCGTTGTTGCGATACTTGGAAATGATCGCGCCTTCGACGGCCTTATCCAGGTCCGCGTCGTCGAACACGATGAACGGCGCGTTGCCGCCCAGTTCCAGGGACACTTTCTTGATGTCCTTGGCGCATTCCGACATCAGTTGACGACCGATTTCGGTCGAACCGGTGAAGGACAGCTTGCGCACGATCGGGTTGCTGGTCAGCTCGCTGCCGATGTCGCCGGCGCTGCCGGAAACAACGCTGAACACGCCAGCCGGGATGCCGGCACGCTGGGCCAGTTCGGCCAGGGCGAAGGCGGAGAAAGGGGTTTGCGAAGCAGGCTTGAGCACCATGGTGCAACCGGCGGCCAGGGCCGGGCCGGCTTTACGGGTGATCATTGCAGCCGGGAAGTTCCACGGGGTGATTGCAGCGGTCACGCCGATTGGCTGCTTGATCACGATCAGGCGCTTGTCTGGCTGGTGGCCCGGAATCACGTCACCGTAGATGCGCTTGGCTTCTTCGGCGAACCACTCGATGAAGGAAGCGGCGTAAACGATTTCGCCCTTGGCTTCGGCCAATGGCTTGCCTTGCTCCAGAGTCATCAGGCGAGCCAGGTCTTCCTGGTTCTCGATGATCAGCTCGAACCAGCGACGCAGCTTGGTCGCACGCTCTTTGGCGGTCAGTGCACGCCAGGCCGGCAGCGCTTTGTCAGCGGCTTCGATTGCACGGCGGGTTTCGGCAGCGCCCATTTTCGGCACGGTGCCCAGAATTTCGCCCGTTGCCGGGTTGTTGACCTTGATCGTCTGACCATTGTCCGCATCAACCCACGCGCCATCGATGAAGGCTTGCTGGCGGAACAACTGGGTGTCTTTAAGCTGCATGTCGGCTTTCCTTAACAGCACCGCAACGAATGCGGAGCAAATTATGATTGTAGAAAGGCGCCTCGATAGGCTGCCGTCAGGGAAATCATTCACCGGGCTGAAGCACATAAATAGCGCACTGATTCAAATCGTGCGGTTCAGCACCCAGACAAGAGCGTTTGAAATCTCAAACGAATCCTAGGATCAAAGGGGGTAAAGGACAATAGCCTGTTCGAAAAAAAGAACGAAAACGACGCTTTTGCCTATTTTTTCTGATCAACGTAGCAAACGCGCGTTACAGCTTTATAAAAACGCAGGCGATTCAGCAGCATGGACGCCCGCAGCGCATATGCGTATTATGGCGCCCGCTGCACCAGTAGCTCAGCTGGATAGAGTACTGCCCTCCGAAGGCAGGGGTCGTGGGTTCGAATCCCGCCTGGTGCACCATACTTTGTAGCGAGAAAGCCTCAGGCCTTATGGGTCTGGGGCTTTTTTGTGGGTGTTTGAAGGCTTGGCGCCTAATGGTCAATGCTGTTTTTTTCAAACAGCCGGGCGATGTCTCTCGCACTATGCAGTACACGTTCGACCTTGATCTCGTCGCCCACCAGACAGTAGAAAACCAGATATCGGCCATGGGCAAGCATTCGCAATCCCTTGGCGCAATCGTCTCTTGGAACACCCAAATTCGGTTGATCGATCAATCGTGTGCACTGCGTGCGTAGCTCACGCACAAACGTCCGGGCTCGTTCAGGGTTGTCTCGGGCGATAAAACGAGCGACTTGCAGCAGATCGTCCCGTGCCAATGCAGAGAAAAGCAATTGCCTCATGGACGGCTTTGCTCGGCTGCTACCTCATCAATCAGCGCATCAAGCTCGGCAAACACGGTATCGGCAGCAATGGCCGGACGCGGATCGTTGCGGCTGGCCGCAATGGCTTCACGAAGTTCGGCAGCCTGCAGCCGATCCAGCAGCTGTTGATAGGCCGCGTGCGGTAAAAGATAGGCGGCAGGGCGATTGTGGTTGAGCACGGCAACAGGCTCGGAACCCGCTTGCTCGATTACAGTGCTCGGGCTGCGCTTGAGCTCCGTGATACTGACCGAACGGCTTGCAAGTAGCTGCTCCATGACGGCTCCAAAGGTACGAAAAAAAGTACCTTATAGTGTTCCATTCCCTGCATGAGGGTCAACGAGTCTCCGACCGGTGCTGTCCCGGCCCACAAAAAAACCGCCGAAGCGGTTTTTTCATTCTGTCGTCCAGTCGAACTCGTCGTACTCATCATCGTCCTCGTCGTCCTCGAAAAACTCCTCTTCAAGGTCGTCGTCTTCAACAATGTCTTCTTCCGGCTGATTCAGCAGAAAATCCTTGCGACTCTCGGTAATTGCTCGCCGCAGTTCCTCGCCCTTTTGTGGGCAGTTGAGCATTTGGGCGATGCGGTCGATTTTTTTTGCCACGGCATCCTCCAACGCATCGGCTATAGCCTGATAGTGCGCGCTTTCGGGGGTGGATGCCAAATCCCCGGAATGCCGCGCACGTCAGTTTCCTGCAAATCCGCTGGGGTGATCAGCCTTTAGCGGTGATAGCGCCGTACCACACTGCTGTTTCTCAGGACGTGGCCTTTGATTTTTTCCAGCAGCTGCGCACGGGTCAGGCCGGCGGGCAAGGCTTCCGGGGGCAGGTCCAGGGCGTAGATCTGGATGATGTAGTGGTGCGCGCTGTCGCCAACGGGCGGGCAAGGGCCGATGTAGCCGGTGGTTGCCTTGCTGTTGGTACCGCCGACGCCCTCGAGGCCGGGTTTGCTCCCGGCGCCGGCAGGAATCTGGTGGGTGCCGGCCTTGATGCCGTAATGCACCCAGTTATCGACGCCCTGGCCTTTCTGGCCGTCAGGGTCGTGCATGACGATGGCGTAGCTTTGGGTGGCTGCCGGGCCGGCGTTCCAGTTCAATGCCGGGGAAATGTTATGTCCGCCACAGCCCGCGGAATCGCCGGCGGCGGCGGACGTGAACAGACGGTCATCGGAGACACCCGGAATGTTCAGGGTGAAGCGCTCCTGGGCCTGCGCCGGAAACTGCACGCAAAGGGCGACTGCCAAGGCCGCGAGCCAAGGGTTCATTGAGGTCAATCGGGGCATACCGGAGCACCTTGTGCGTGTTGGGCCGTCGTCGGCGTGCAAACTATAGCCGGACCGTTCACGCCGTGGCAGGGGGGAATTGGCTGAACCTCGCGATAAGCACCAGACTCATAAGTGAAACGTCTGTCTGGAGAGCAATCATGACTCTGCATCGTGTTGCGCGTGTCGCCAATGTGCCCGAAGACCGGGGTCTGGAAGTGCAGGTCCAGGACAGCAAGATTCTGCTGTTGCGGACCGGTGAACAACTGCGCGCTTATCAGGCCGAATGCCCGCATGCCGGAGCCCCGCTGGCGGACGGGGCGATATGCCATGGGCGCCTGACCTGTCCGTGGCACAAGGCGCAGTTTCGGATCGAGGATGGCGGGCTGTGTGAACCGCCAGCCCTGGACAGCCTCAAGCGCTATCCCCTCGAAGTCCGCGACGGCGACATCTGGGTCGGCGACCAGCCGATGCCGGGTGCCCACCCGCCACCGGCCGACGATCCACGAATTTTCATCATTGTCGGCGCTGGCGCAGCAGGCACGGCGGCGGCAGCGGCGTTGCGCGAGAAAGGTTTCGGCGGCCGGTTACTGTTGATCGACCGCGAAGCCGATGCCGGATACGACCGCACCGCGCTGAGCAAATACGTGATCGCCGGGGAGATGCCGCTGGACGAAGTCCCGCCCCTGCGCGACGAGGATTTTTACCGCGAGCAGCGGATCGAGCGCCTGCGAGGCGAAGTGGCAAGCCTGGATGCGCCAAACCGGACGTTGCAACTGACTGACGGCCAATCACTGACATACGACGCCGCGCTGCTGGCCACCGGCGGCGTGCCCAACCCGCTGACGCTGCCCGGCGCCGACCTGCCGCAAGTGTTCGTCTTACGCTCCAAAGCCCATGCGCAACAGATTCTGGACAGCGCCAGCGCCGGCCAGCGGGTGGTGATCATCGGCGACAGTTTCATTGCCATGGAGTCCGCCTCGTCCCTGCGCCAGCTTGGCCTGAATGTGACCGTGCTGGCCCGCCACGACGTGCCGTTTGCCAAACAGTTCGGTGACACGGTCGGCAAGGCCATTCGCGCACGACATGAAGCCAATGGCGTCGTTTTTCATACCCAGGGCAATGCGGTACAGATCGAAGGGACGGACAAGGTCGAAGCCGTGCGCCTGGACAACGGCCAACGCTTGCCGGCCGATCTGGTGCTGGTCGGCATCGGCGTCACGCCAGCCACTGCTGCCTTCACCGGGCTGCCGAAAGAGCGGGATCACTCGCTGCGTGTCGACGGCGCAATGCGCGTGGCCGACGGCCTTTGGGCGGCTGGCGATATCGCCACGTTCCCGCTGAACAACCAACACCTGCGCATCGAACACTGGCGACTGGCCCAACAGCAGGCGCGGATCGCTGCGGCCAATATGCTGGGCGGTGACGAGCATTATCTCGATGTGCCGTTTTTCTGGACCTGGCATTTCGGTAAAACCTACGAATACCTCGGGCACGCCGAGGCCTGGGACGAAGTCGAGTTCAAGGGCGACCCTTACGATCCGCCCTTCATCGGCCTGTTCGGAAAAAGCGGCGTGGTGTCAGCAGCGGTAGCCTGCGAGATGGACCGGGCCATGGCGATGCTCGCCGAGCGGATGAAACAATCGTTGCCCTGGGAAGAGGCATGGCGCCTGATCCGTGACGTTCCCTAGGGATGCCGGACAGCAAAACGCCCGGCGCCTGCGCGATGCAGAGGCCGGGCGTTGCAGAGTTAACAGCCGCCGTTATTCGGTGGCACCAGCATCTGCGAACTTGCTCATCACAAAACCGGCAAACTCTTCGACGGTCATTTTCTGGCCGTTGAAGTCCACCTGATTGTTGGCGTAATGCAAGTTGGTGACGATGTTATTGCCGTCCAGTTTTGCCAGTTGGCTGCCGACTGCCATGCTGCTGAACATGTCTGCGGTGGCGGTGGCCTGGTCGGCAATCAGCTTGGCATCGGTCTGACCGGCGATTTGCGATTGCACGGTAAGCACATCGACCAGCATGGCTTTGGACACTTGCAGCTTGAAGTCGAGCAGCGCGATCAGCTGCCTGACCAACTGATCGGTCGGCAGATCGATGGCTTGTGGCTTGGTCAGGTCGAGCACCATATTGGCGCGGCTCTCACCGTTAGCGGTGTTGAACGACAGGTTTTCCAGGGCCACCTGCGGACCAGCCGCCAGCAGTTTTTCCAGGCTGGACTTGAGCAGTGCTTCTTCGGCTTCGGTCAGTTTCAGCTCCGGCGCCGGCAGCCCGGCCGCCGTCGCTTCCGCTGCCGCCCTTTCATATGGCTGCAGTTTGCTCTGGTAAACCTGCATCAACGACAGGGTGGCTGGAATGTCGAGGTTCTTCAGGCTCATGGCCAGCGCACCGGAACCAATGGCCTTGCCGTTCAGGGACACTTCGCCGACCTTGTAATCGGCACGTCCGGAGGCGTTGCTGCCCTTTTCTTCGGTCAGGTTTTTCATCTCGAATTTCTTGAAGTCCAGCACCGACTGCTTGACGCCGAAGGTCGATTTGCCACTGGCCAGCTCAAGAACGTTTTCGCCGGTGTAGAAACCGTAGGTACTTTTTGTCAGGTTGCTGGCCAGGGTCAGGCCGCTCAATTCAACCTGCACCGGTGCCTGGTCCTCGGAAACGGTGGTCACCTTCAGGCTGTCCATGTAGCCGTTGGCCTTGACCTTCTGCGCCTGGGCACTGGCGTCGACGTCGATGCTCAAGCCGGAGAACTTCATGCTCGACTTGTCATCCAGGGCCATTTCCAGCGGCTGCAACTCGAAGGTGGCATTGGTAGCGTTGTCATAGCCGATATTGACCACGCCGGTCAGCGGGGACTTGTCCTTGGCGGCGGCGAACCACTTCTCGGTGGACGGGGTCTTTTCCAGTTCGTAGTGACTGGTCGCCAAGACCGGCAGCCACTTGAGCGACATCAGCCGCGAGAACGGCAACGGGCCGTGTTCGATGTGATCGACAAACAGCAATTCGACCGGCGTTTCGCCGAACATTTCACCTTCGCCCTTGAGGCGATAGTGTGCGGTGCTGCTGAATACATGACGTTCCAGCGACACCAGTTCCAGCGACGCGGTGCCGTTGGAGCCGACCATCGCCGCCTGCAATTCCTTGTTGGCATTGGCAATCGAGGTGTTCAACACACCTTCGATTTTGCTGCCGGTGAACCAGGCTCCGCCTGCGCTGATGACACCGATTGCAACAACAATCCCCAGTAGCACGCCTGCTGATTTATTCATGTATGCCCCGTTCATGTCCGTTGTTAAAAGTGAGGTCGTCTTCCCTGAACCCATGACGGGTTGCGGCTCGACTGCGCTGAAAGTGAAATGCAGATTAGCACCGGGCGCGACGAACGGCTCAATGATTAAGGGTGAAAGAGTGTCTTTGGGGGGGGCTCACTGGGGCTGGGGATTCTTTGCGCCTATACAATCGCCTTCGCGGGCAAGCCCGCTCCCACATTGGAATACTTACTCCTGTGGGAGCGGACTTGCTCGCGAAGGCGTCTGTCCYGCCAACACAGAATCAGGAATACTGAACCTCGATCTCATCCAGTTGATGATCAAAGCTTTTGAGCCGCGCAGTCCAGGTGTACACCAGCACTTCGAAGTCGCGGTTGATCACCGCCCCGCCAGTCACTTCCGCGCGCGGATCGCAGACGTCCAGTTGATAGCGTTCGCGGGCCATGGCCGTGGCGACATCGGCCAGTTCCCGGGCATTGCTGAGCCAGTGCCGACCGTCGTCTGCCACTTGCCGGTCCAGCGCCAGGCATTGTTTTTTCAGGCTCTCGAGGCTTTTTTCCAGCGGCGTGCCGGTCAATTCGCCCATGACTTCCTGAAAGGTGCGCCCCGGTTGCCAGTAACTGCCCCAGAAATAGCGGTCGAACACCGTTTCGACACGACGCAGCGCCACCTTGGTGTCCCAGATCAGGACCAGGGTCTTGCCTTGTTCGAGTTGTCTTTTTTTGATGCGTTGATTCTGGACCGAGGCCCAGGCCACCACCGCAATGGACATCACGGCAATCAGCGCGGCGGCACTGTCGAGGAACGCCAGAGCCTTGTCGATCTGGTGGGCCAGCATGATGCCGTAGAAATAGGTGGCCGACAGCAGCACCAACGCCACGATGGCGCACCAGAAGCCGAGAGCGTAAGGGTTTTTCATTATTGGTTCCCCCTGACCTGCGCGAGCCTTGTGCGAAGAAAGGGCGCTTTGCACGGGGCGACCCTCCAACACTACAAAGCATAGCAACGGCCTCAGGGTTTGCCGGAGTTCGACGCTTGCGTTCGTCCGCTTTCCCAACCGCCGCCCAAGGCGAGGAACAAATCGATCTGGCTTGCGGCAACCTGGGTGTTCGCAGCGGCCAGTTGCGCCGTCACGTCGATGTAGGTGCGGGTGGCTTGCAGGTCGGCCAGGAACGAGTCGCGGCCGGCCTGGAAGAAGCGGTGGGTCTGGTCGGCCGCCAGTTTTGCCGATTGCTCGGCATCGGCCAGTGCATCGCGGCGCTGCAGCAATGCCGTGTACTGGGCGAGGCCGGTCTGGGTCTCGCGAATGGCGTTGAGCACCACCCCGTCGAAATGCGCCAGGGTCGCCTGGGTCACCGCTTCGGCTTCGCGGATGCGCGCCCGGGCGCCGTTGGTCGGCACGTTCCAGGTCAGCGACGGACCGAATCCCCAGCGGTTGGTAGACGGGTCGCCGAGATCGTCCAGGATACCGACGGTACCGATGGTCGCGCCGATGCTGATGTTCGGGTACAGCTCGCCCGTGGCGACGCCAATACCGGCCGTCGAGGCCGCCAGCCGACGCTCGGCCTGCCGCACATCGGGACGACGCTTGAGCAACGCGGCGCCATCGCCCACCGGAATCAATTGCGCGATTTCCGGCAGCTCGTCGCAGGTGGCGGTGCCGGCCGGCAGTTGGTCCACCGGCTTGGCCAGCAACATCGACAAGCGATACAGCCCGGCCTGACGTGCGGCTTCATAGCGCGGCATGTCGGCGCGCAGGGATTTGAATTGGGTTTGCGAGCGGGTGACCTGGGTTTCATCGCCACGTCCGGCATCGCGCAGGCGCTGGATCAGCGTGGTGCTCTGGGCTTGCAGGTCGAGGGAATGCTGGGCGATTTCCCGTTCTTCATTGGCCGCGCACACTTGGGTGTAGGCGCGAACCACATCGGCCACCACGGTGATGCGTGCAGTATCGGCGGCGGCCTGCGTCGCATCGGCATTGGCCTTGGCCGCTTCGATACCGCGTTGCAAGGTGCCGAACAGGTCGAACTGGTACGACGCGCTAATGCCAATATCGCCGATGTTGGCCACCGGCACTTTTTCCGGCAGCAGGAAGGCCTGGCCGGACTCCTGCAAGCGCTGGGCGCCCATCTGTACGCCGCCGCTCCAGCCGCCCGCCGCTTCCGCCTCGTCGACCTGAGCGCGAGAGCGGGACAGACTGGCCGCCGCCACGCGCAAATCGGTGTTGGAGGCCATGGCCTGCTGCACCAATTGGTCGAGTCGTGGATCCTTGTACAGGCGCCACCAATCGGCCGGCACCGGTGCGGAAACCACCGTTTTACCGTCGACCGCCAGATCGCCCTGGAAGTCTGGACGATGGACAGCCGCCGCTTCAGGCAAATGATAATCCGGCCCGACCATCTGACACGCCGACAGCAGCAAGCCTAACCCGGCGACCGCCAAACCCGAGGCCTTGCTCATTGCGCCAGCTCCCGCTTTTGATCGTCGATGATCGATACCGTGGCGGTGCGCCCGGCGATCATGCGGAAATCTTCCGGCACGTCATCGAAGGCGATGCGCACTGGAATCCGCTGGGCCAGCCGCACCCAGCTGAACGCCGGGTTGACGTTGGGCAGCAGGTTGTTGCCACTGGTGCGGTCGCGGTCTTCGATACCGGCGACGATGCTCTCCACATGCCCGCGCAGGCGCGCATTGTCGCCGATCACCCGGATGTCGACGCTTTGCCCGATATGGATGCCGTTCAGTTTGGTTTCTTCGAAATAACCATCGATATGGAACGAGTTGCTGTCGACCACCGACAACACCGGACGCCCGGCGCTGACGAACTCCTGGGCCCGTGGCGCGCGGTCGTTGACGTAGCCGTCCACCGGGCTGCGGATCACCGAGCGGTCGAGGTTGAGCTGCGCGCTGTCCACCGCCACCTGGGCTTCCATCAAGGCCACTTGGGCGCGGGCCACTTTCGACTGGCTTTCTTCCAGTTGTTCACCCGGCACCAGGTTGCCCAGGCCCTTGTTCCGCTTGGCCTCGCGCTGGGCTTGGGCCAGGGTTTCTTCGCGGTCGGCGACTGCCGCTTTCGCCTGGCGCAGGGCCAGCTTGAAGCGGTCCGGATCGATGCTGAACAGCACCTGGCCGCGCTTGACCAACTGGTTGTCGCGCACCTCCACTTGCTGGATCAGCCCGGAGACATCCGGCGCAATTTGCACGATGTCGGCACGGATGTGCCCGTCGCGGGTCCAGGGCGCGAACATGTAATACATCACCATGCGCCAGACCACGACAACGGCGAAGCTCACGATCAACAGGGTCAACACCACGCGACCCAGGGTTAGAAACGGTTTTTTCATGTCATCAGGTATCGACTGAGTGAGTCCACGGCGCCAAGCAGCAAGGCGTAGAGGGCCACGTTGAACAATGCCCGGTGCCAGACCAGACGGTAAAAGTGCAGGCGCGTCAGCACCCCGTGCACCAACAGGTACAACACATACGTAATGCCCATCAGCACCAGCAGCGTGGGCAGGAACACCCCGCTCAGATCCAGGTCACCGATCATAGAGGTGCTCCATCAATGCCATGGGGAAGCGGTTCTTCGGGCTCGGCGGAACCGACGAATTCGACGCCGGGCAACAGTGCCAGACGCAGGCCGCTCAGGGCGTGCAGCAGATGCCGACGGGTTTCATCATCGCTGGCACCGCTGAGGGCGCGACGCGTGCGGTCGAGGGTCATCAGCAACGGGCTCGGTGCCTGCAAGCGTTCACCGGCCTTGAGGCAGGCCTTGAAGTACTCGCCAACCTCGGCCACTACCTGACGCAGCAGTACCTGCGGCACACCGAGGACCCGCGGGGTATAAGCGAGCAGGTCCAACAGATTCAGCGCCACCCGCACTTCCCGCAGCGCCACGCCGGAGTCCTGGCCGGTCATGGCCAGGCGCGGCAGATGCTGCATCAGCCGATCGAGCATCCGTATGCCCAGAAGCCGATGCTCAGACAACGTGGCCGGCTCGGAGAGGCTGACGATGTCACGCCAGCTGAAACGGGTCAGGCGCTTGGCTGCCAGTTCGGCACCGAACGGCCGGGCGATCAGGGTCCAGATGAACGCGAACAGCAACCCCATGGGGCCGGCCAGGTTGGAGTTGGCAAAACTGAGGAAATCCGCGTCGTAAGCGCCCTGAATACTGATGAAGGACGAGGTGTTGACCAGGGTCAGCAGCATGCCCAGGTAAAACTGCGGCTTGACGGTCAGGGTGCCGACGCAAATGAACGGCACGGCAAACGCCAGCACCAGCATCGGAAAGTCATGCAGGTTGGGCAGCACCAGAAACAGATAAAGGCTGGCGAACACCACCGACATCGCCGTCCAGAAAAAGAACCGGTAAATCTGCGGCGCCGGGTCGTCCATCGAGGCAAAGAAACTGCACGCCACCGCCGCCAGGATCACTGCGCTGCCGCCATCGGTCCAGCCGAGCAGAATCCACAATACCGAGGCGACAATGATTGCCGTAACGGTCGACGCGGCGGAATAAAACATCAGGCCACGATCCAGGAACGGGGACAGCCGTCCCAACCGCCAGTGCCGATACACCGCGCGCCAGCTATCCTGGCTTTCGCACTGGATGGCGTATTGCAGGCTGCGGCAGTCCTGCCATAAATCGATCCACTCGCCGAGACGGTAAATGGCGTTGGAGAACAGCAGTTGCTTGCGGTCATCCAGCGCTTCGGGAGCAGGTTGCAGGGCCTCAAGTTGATCCTTCAGGGCTTGCCAGCGGTCGAGATCGGCATCCTTGTGCTCGAGCCATTCGGTGGTGGCGGCCAGCAAGGGTGCGAACTTGTCCACAAGCTCGGGGGTGCGCCGTTCCAGGGCGTAAAGCGCGTCGTCGAGGGCATCGATCACTGGCAACAGGTGAATCATCCGTCCGCGCAATTCCTTGGTATTGCGCACTGTCTGCGGACGCGAGCCTTCGTGGGGCAACTGACCGATCATCAACTCCAGGGAGTTGAACGTGGCGACCATCGATGCCCGCAACGCGCTGACTTCTTCAGGCTGCACGTTGCGGCTGAGGAAGCGCAGGCTGTAGGTCGATGCATCGGCAAACCACTTGCTCACCGAATCATTGAACACCGGCGCCAGGCGCCGGGGCCAGAACATGGCACCGACCACCGCCGCCACGGCGATGCCGAGAAAGATTTCTTCGGTCCGCGCTTCGGCGACGTCCCACACCCCCAGCGGGTTGTTCACCACCGGCAGGGCGATCAACGGCAAGGTGTAACCGGCGAGCATCAAGGCGTAGTTGTTGGCCGTGCGCAAATGCAGGGACAGAAACAACAGCGTCCCGGTCCACAGCGCAATCACCACCACCAGCACGTAAGGGCTCTGCACGAACATTGGCACGAACAAAACCGCCGCCGCAGCGCCGATAAAGGTGCCGATCGCCCGGTACAACGCCTTGGAACTGGTAGGGCCGAGAAACGGACTGGAAACGATGTACACCGTGGCCATCGCCCAGTACGGACGCGGCATTTGCATGAGCAGGGCGATGTACAGCGCGATCATCGATGCGGCGAAGGTTCGGACTCCGTAGAACCAGTCCCGCGCCGGGGGCATGCCAGAGAAGAATCCGTTCAAGAGTTGGCCACCGATGGCGGCGTGGCCGCTTCAAAAGCTCTCAGTACCCGCAGCGTAGCCTCCAGATCACTCTGGTCAATGCCTTCAAGGACTTCGTGGCGCAAGCGCACCAGCTCCACTTCGACCGCCTGCACCAGCTCCCGACCGGTTTCGGTCAGGCTCAGGCATTTGGCGCGGCGGTCCTGTGCATCTTCGGTGCGGCAGACGTAGCCGCCATGGCACAACTGATCGAGCAGTCGCACCAGCGACGGGCTCTCCATCCCTGCTGCCTGGGCCACCGTCACCTGGCGCACACCCTCGCCCAGACGCCCGATCATCAACAGCGGAACGGCGCAGGCTTCGGAGATTCCATAGTTGGCCAGCGTAGTCTGGCAGATTTTGCGCCAATGCCTGGCGGCCACCACCATGGCACTGCTGATGTTCATCTGGAGAACGTCGAGGTTATTCGGCACGAGGGAAAACACACACTGTTAGCTTGCTAACTATCAATATTGCATTGGAGGGAATTTTCCGTCAAGTTTTGAAACAAATACGTAACAGTGACCTGCCGAGAGCCATCAACGTTTCTTGGCACGCTCATACACTTCACTGCGTTCGCGCTTTCCTACTGCAACGACAGAAACGACGACGCGCTCATCTATCACCTCGTAGACGAGTCGATATCCCGATGACTTCAACTTGATTTTGTAGCAGTCGGGCATGCCATGGAGTGAGTCGGAAGGGATTCGAGGCATTTCGAGCCGCTCTGCCAACTTCTTTTTGAATTGCTCACGCAACGTGTGTCCCAGCTTGTCCCATTCTTTACGTGCAGAAGGCAGAAATTCGAGCTTATAAGTCATCCAGCGTTACCGGGATCGGCGTTTCATGACGACGAGAACGCACGATTTCCGCCAACTCCAAATCATCCAGGCGTTCCATCATGGCTTCGAACACATCGGCAGGGACCATGTAACCCATGACGCGATTGTGATTGAGCACTGCGACGGGCCCTCCATGGGCGCCATTCAAAACGGCAGAGGGGTTTTTCTTTAGTTCAGACACGCTGACAGCCATATCAGCCAAAACACTTTGCATAATTAAGACCTCAAATAAGGTCTTAATTCTGGTCAATTATTGTAGTCAGAGCAACCTAGGTTGAGCACCGCCTATCAGTTTTCTACACCCCTCGCCCCTTCCTCAACAGCACATCCAGCTGATCAACTACTTCGGCCCAATCCGCGTCATCGAGTATCTCCTCTCGCAGAAGATCCGCCTGACTCGGGCTCCAGAAAAATGCATCCGCAAGGTGCAGCTCCGGTTTGAGCGGTGAATGGGTGGCGATGAATTTATCAATGCTTTCGGCATCGTCCGGCAGGCCAAGTTGCTTGAACAGGGATGGAAGGTTGTGGGTTGGGTTTTCCATGACGAACTCCGATGAACCAATTTAGGGACCGCTGCACGGTCATCGCGAGCAGGCTCGCTCCCACAGGAAAATTCGTTCTCCCTGTGGGAGCGAGCCTGCTCCGGGCGGCGTTCCGACGATGACGGCAGCGAAGACACTGCAGACCTAATGACTCAACTCCCGCACCTCGGCATGCGGCACCATTTTCAGAAACTCGGGCATGTCCATGCGCACCAGATTGACGTGGTTGCCGGCCTCCAGATAGATGTCTTTCTGCCGGGTCAGCATCGGATCGATCACCACCTCCAACCCATAGGACTCACCCAGCGCCGGTACGGCACCGCGTTCGCAATCATCGAAAAGGTGCGCCAGGTTGCTTTCGCGGGAAACCTGCCACTCACCGCTGCTGCGGACTTTGCTCAGGTCCAGGTGACGGCTGGCGGGCAGCACGGCCATCAGGTAATGCCCATGGTGATCGTCGAGGATCACCGATTTGGCCACCCGTTCGGCAGGAATACCTGCGACCCGTGCCGTTTCGAGGCTGCTGGCCGAGTGTGGGTGGCTGACGATGTCATATTCGCATTGAGCCTTTTCCAGGCTTCGCTGCACGGTTCTTGCCATTCGCATGATGCACCTCGGTGTCCGCCATGATCGCTGGCGGACGATGGTTAAAGTTTTGCTTGCGTAGTAAAAGTCTAGGCCCGTCAGCGCGATCCGGCGGGAAATCTGCCCATCGGATGTCGACGGCAGTTGAGCAAAATTCATACCGGCCAAGGCTCAACTAAACTGTATTCAGAGCCACTCCACGACTCTCCCGGAG
The DNA here is from genome assembly GCF_056402255.1 of Pseudomonas sp. P4_B4. Taxonomy (NCBI): domain Bacteria; kingdom Pseudomonadati; phylum Pseudomonadota; class Gammaproteobacteria; order Pseudomonadales; family Pseudomonadaceae; genus Pseudomonas; species Pseudomonas sp. P4_B4. The sequence continues at coordinate 36,191 of NZ_JBFUHS010000007.1, read as the reverse complement.
GGTCAAGTGAACACGCGTTGCTGTGCAGTTGCGTTGCTGTTGGCGTTGAGCGGACCGGCCTGCGCCGCCGACACGGTTGTGTTGCTGGTGCCCAACCCCATCGGGATCTGGCTGATCACCTTCGGCCTCGCGTTCCTGATCGCTGAGGCGGCCCTGCCCAATTACGGCGTAATCGGCCTGGGCGGCATCGTGATGTTCGTGATCGGTGCGGTGATCCTGTCCAATACCGAAGTGCCCGTGCCGTTGATGATCGGCCTGGGACTGGTCAGCGCACTGTTGCTGATCTACCTGGTGTTTCACGCCCTGAAGACCCGACCGCGCCACACCGTCAGCGGTGATGCCGGGCTGGTCGGCAGCGAAACGCCGGTCACGTCAGTGCAGCTCGGCAACGCCTATGGCGGCTGGGTTCATCTGCAAGGAGAACGATGGCAAGTGCTCAGCGCGACGCCGCTGCAACCCGGGCAACAGGTGCGGGTGGTGGGGCGCAAGGGCTTGCTGCTGCAAGTGGCCGCGGCTGACGCGGCGCCGGGCGGAGAATAGTCATGGGTTTGCAATTGGGTCTTGTCGCGCTGCTATTGTTGATCATCGCACTGGCGGGGTCGACGTTCCGCATCCTGCGCGAATACGAGCGCGGGGTGGTGTTCCAGCTCGGGCGCTTCTGGCAGGTCAAGGGCCCTGGCCTGATCCTGCTGATTCCGGTGGTCCAGCAAATGGTCAGGGTCGATTTGCGCACCGTGGTGCTGGACGTGCCGCCGCAAGACGTGATCACCCGCGACAACGTGTCGGTCAAGGTCAACGCGGTGCTGTATTTCCGTGTACTCGATCCGCAGAAGGCAATCATCCAGGTCGAGGATTTCCTGGCCGCCACCAGTCAATTGGCGCAAACCACGCTGCGGGCGGTGCTGGGCAAACACGAACTGGACGAACTGCTGGCCGAACGCGAACGCTTGAATCTGGACATCCAGCAAGTGCTCGACGCCCAGACCGACGCCTGGGGCATCAAGGTTGCCAACGTCGAGATCAAACACGTGGACCTCAACGAATCGATGATCCGCGCCATCGCCAAGCAGGCCGAAGCCGAACGGGAACGGCGAGCCAAGGTGATCCACGCCGAAGGCGAATTGCAGGCCTCGGAAAAGCTCATGCAGGCCGCCGAAATGCTGGGTCGCCAACCGGGGGCCATGCAGCTGCGCTACATGCAGACCCTGAGTTCGATTGCCGGCGACAAGAGCTCGACCATCGTCTTTCCACTGCCGATCGAGTTGCTCAAGGGCATGGCGGACTTGTCGTCGAAACCCTGAAGGTTACGATGACGCCACTCATTGTCCGGTATTGCCGGACAGGTACAACCTCGCGGCAACACCACCAGCCTTCATCTGACGAGCGATATGCCATTGCACCGGCAACGGTGCGAACTCGTCAGGTACGTCGGCGGTACTGATCAGCCAGGTTCGTCCCGTGCCCTTGGGCAGGTCGCTCAAGTGGTCCAGATACACGTCTGGCATCGTCAAGGTACCGAAACCATAGTCGTTCGGCCGGCTCGAAGTGCCATCGGCCCGTGGCGGGGTGTAGAGCAGGGGCTGGGTACTGGTGCGGTTGTAGTAGACGTAACTCAAGTACCAGAGCATGTCACTGGTAACGATCCGGTCCCCCGGCTGAAAATGCACGTTGACATCTTCCACCAGGACGTTGACCTGATCATGGACGTCCACCGTCGCGTTGTTTTTCAGGCCCACCAGTTCAACACCGACAAACAGGACCAGCACCGTCAGGGCCAGCACCCGGGAACCGGAGTACAAGCGGTCGATTGCCAATGCCGCCAATAGCGGCAGGCCAAGGGCATACGCGGTGAGGTAGCGCTCGATGAATATCGGCGAAAAAAACGACACCGCAAACACCAACAGCATCGGGACAAAGGTGTAGACCGCGAGCAACGCGCTGCCACGGAACACACTGCGATCACGTGCCAGCGCCACCCACGCCAACACCGGCAAGGTCACCGGCAAGGCAATAAACACCAGGGGAGGCAGGGTTTCTCCGTCGTCCTGGGTCAGCAACGACCAGACCATCGACGGTAAGGAATCCAGGCTGACGGGCAGTTCCCAGCCAACATCGCCATTGGCCTTCAGTTGGTTCAGGTGCCGTAGCAGGTCGACGAACCCCGGCAGCCACGGCAGATACAGCGCCACGATAGCCACATTGGCCAGCCACCAGTCACCCCGCTGGATGTGCCGCAGACGATGCCCCGGCTGCACGCGGATGATCCCCAGGTACAACCAATGGCAGAGCACACACAGGGCCGTGAAGTAATGGGTGTAAAACGCAGCGCTCATCAGCACGACATAGATCACCAGATAGCGCCGGCGCTGCGGCTTGCGGATCCAGTACACCAGCGCAATGGTTGCCCCCAGCAACCACAGCCCCAGCAGCGAATACATTCGCACTTCCTGGCTGTAGCGCACCGCCGTGGGCAGCAGGGCCAGCAAGAAGCCGGCGAAGATCGCGGCACGGCGGGTGGCGAGCCGATCGACCAGCCACACACCGAGTCCGACCGAGGCAATCCCCGGCAGGGCACTGAGGCAGCGGATCGACAATATGCCGTCGCCAAACATCGCGATCCAGCCGTGCAGTAACATGAAGTACAGCGGCGGGTGCACGTCGTAGGCGGCGTGCAACCAGATGTCAGGTAATGAATAACGGGCCAGCAGCAGGCTGGAACCCTCGTCGCCCCAAATCGCGGCAGCGGTCAGATCGTAAAAGCGCACCAGCGCGGCCAATACCAGAATCGGCACCAGCCAATGCTCTCGCGCCCAGCGGATCAACGGTTGCGCGCCCCTGGCGAAACCAGGATTGGCGTGCGGTCCCTGAGTGTCGCCCATCGGCGTTTCTCTGCGCGCCTCCATTGCCTCCCCTTGCGACGTTGAGTGAAGATCCAGATTGTTTGCGCATCACTTTAGCCCTTCAAGCCGAGCAACGTCGATGCTGACCCGATAATGAAGCGATAGCCGGCGGCGGCACCGTCAGCGCTGCGCCGTCTCAGCCAACGGATACACCGACTCCCAACCCCCACCCAACGCCTTGTACAACCCGACGGCCGCCAGCGACACGCCGGTCGAACTCTCGACCCACTGCTCCTGCGTCGCCAGCAACGCCCCTTGCACGGTGAGTACGGTGACGAAATCCACCACGCCCTCGACGTACTGCTGTTGCGCGGTTTCCAGGGCGATGCTGTTCTGACGCACGGCTTCGGCCAGGCTGTCGCGACGCAACTGGCTGGCGTTGTAGGCAGTCAACTGGTCATCGATTTCATGCCAGGCGCGCAGCACGGTTTGCTGATAGGCGATAGCGGCTTCCTGTTGTTGGGCTTCACGCAACTCGAGCACGCCACGCAAGCGGCCGCCGTCGAACAACGGCAAGCTGAATTGCGGGCCGATCCCGAACGAACGCGAACCCCAGGAGCCGAAATCGCTCAGTTGCATGGCCTGAGAACCGATGTTCCCCGACAAGGTGATTCGCGGATAGAAATCGCCCTTGGCCACGCCAATGCTGGCCGTCGCTGCATGCAGTCGCGCTTCGGCCTGGCGAATGTCCGGCCGACGTTCAGCCAGTTGCGAGGGCAAGCCAATGGCGACCTGTCGCGGCGTTTGTGGCACCGGTGCGTCTGTGGATAACTCCGCCGCCAATGCCTGCGGCAGTTCGCCCATCAACAGACTCAAGGCGTTGATCAGTTGCCACTGGCGCTGCTCCAGTGCGGGCAGGCGTGACTCGATGGCCGCCACTTGTGCGGCGGCTTCGGCGACATCCAGATCCGTCGCGACGCCGTCGGCCAGGCGCAGTTGCGAAAGTTTCAGGCTATGGCGGGCGACGTCGAGATTCTGCTCGGTGACGAGCCGGGTGTTCTGCACACCGCGCAACTGAATGTAGTCCTGGGCGGTTTCGGCCAGCACCGACAGCAGCACACCGCGTCGGTCGTTCTCGGCAACTTCCAGGTTGGCGTCGGCGGCTTCGGTTTCCCGCCGCACGCGCCCCCAGAAATCCAGCTCCCAGGAAGCGGAAAAGCCGGCATCCCACAGGTTGAAGGCGGATTGGCCGTTGTGTCCTGACGGGTCGTTCAAGCCTTCACCGCTGTTGCGGTTGCGTCCGTAACGGCCGCTGGCGGCCGTGTTGGGGTAGCGCTCGGCGGTGATGACCTGACGCACTGCACGACTTTGCTGCAAGCGGCTGCCGGCCAGCTTCAGATCGAGGTTGTCGGTCAGGGCACGCTGGCTCAGGGCCGAGAGTTTCGGGTCGTGGAACACTTCCCACCAGCGCTCGGCCATCGTTTCGGTGACGGCCTGGCTGGCGGCGGATTTGGCCGGCTTTGCCCATTCGGTGATTTGTTGTGCCTCAGGCTTCTGGAAGTCCGGGCCGACGGTGCAGGCACTGAGACTCATGACGAGCAAGGCACTGAAGGTGAGTGGCTTCCACAGGCCTCTTCGCGGGCAAGTCGGATCGCCGCACCGCCGCTCCCACAGGGGAATGCGGTCAACTGTGGGAGCGGGCTTGCTCGCGAAGGCGTCAGCGCGATCAACGAAAATCTTCATCGCTGAACAACCTCTTTCACCTTGGCGGCGGCCGTATCAATACTCGCCTCCACCGACATCCCCACCCGCAAACGCTCGGCCAGCGACTGTCCCGGCTCCAGCACAATCTTCACCGGTATCCGCTGCACCACCTTGGTGAAGTTGCCGGTGGCGTTGTCCGGTTTGACCGCAGCGAACGTCACCCCGGTGGCCGGGGCAATGCTTTCGACACGACCGTTCAATGCCGCACCGCCCAGACTGTCGACGCGCACCTGTACAGCCTGCCCCGGCTGCACATCCGTCAGTTGGGTTTCCTGGAAATTGGCCATCACGTAAGCCTGCGCCAGCGGCACTACTGCGAGGATTTTGCTGCCCGGCGTAACGTAGGCGCCGACCCGCACCGCGCGTTCGCCGACCATGCCATCCTGTGGCGCGACGATCCTCGTATAGGACAACTCGTAGCTGGCCATTTCCAGCTTCGCTTGCGCCCGTTTCAGGCCACCTTCGGCTGCATCGCGCTGGGCCGTGAGGATCTCCACCTGCTTGCGTTCCGCCGCCAGTACCGCCGTGGCGTTGGTCAGCCGTGCGGATGCCTGGTCGATGCGCGTTTGCGCCTGTTGCGCATTTTGCACCGTGCCGGCACCCACCCCGGCGAGGTGGTTGTAGCGGTTCAATTCATGCTCGGCAAAGGCCATTTCTGCCTTGGTCGAAACCACCGAGGATTGCGCCTGGGCAATCACCGACGCCTGACGCTCCAGGGTCGCCCGGGCGTTTTGCAGTTGCGCCCTGGCCACCAGCGTTTCGGCGTCAGCGGCCTGGGCGGCGGCGCGCAAATCCCGGTCATCGATCAGCGCCAACAACTGCCCGGCCTTGACCTGCTGGTTGTCCTCAACCAGCACTTGCTTGATAAACCCGGCAACGCGCGGCACGACCAGGGTGAAATCCGCCGAGACATAAGCATCGTTGGTGTTCTGCTGGGTACGCTTGCCGAACAGGCCGGGCATCGCCAGGTACAGCAACACGCCGACGGCCAATGCCGCGGCCACGGCAACCGCGACTTTCTGCTTTGCTTGAGTGTTCATAAAAACCTTCTGTATCAGTGGAGCATTCAGGTCGGAGCGCGCGGCGGATAGATCCGCGTCGGCAGCCAGAAAATCAGCAGGATCAAGGTCACGGCGATACCGGCCATGCACAGGTAAAGATCAGAGGAAGTGAGCACCACCGCTTGCTCATGCAGACGATGAGCGAGGCTTGCGCTGTCGCGCTCGGCCAGCGGCGAGTTGCCGAGGCGATCGACCAGCATGGTCGAGTGAAAATGCAGACGTGCCGTGGTCAACGCCTCGATCACCCCGGTGGCGATGACCGCCGACAGGCCTTTGACGGTGTTGAACCAGGCCGATGCAAACGGCCCTTGCATCGGGTTGATGCTGCCGGTGGACAGCATCAGCAACGGCAACACCGCCATGGGCTGACCGAAAATCTGCAGCCATTGCAGCACATAGAAATCATCGCGAATCCACGCGGACGTCAGTTGCGAGCCGCCGACGCACGACAGCGCCAGCATGCTCAGGCCGATGCCCAACACCCAGCGGCAATCCACCCAGCGAAAGTTGCACAGCGCCGCCACCAACGGCAGCGCAATCAATTGCGGCAGCGCCGCCAGCAGCATGATCGGCGCGGTCTGCACCGGGCGATAACCCTGGACCTGCGCCAGGTAGCTGGACGGAATAATGATCACCGCCTGCAATACCACCAGCACGCCCGCCAGGGTCAGCAGGGCGAAAGACAGGTTACGGATGCCGAGCATCTGCATCTTGAAAAACGGAATCGGCTGCGACCACTCGCCGCTCAAAAACAGCACCAGTAGCAACAGCCCGCCGCCGAGCAATCCGCAGATCAGGTTCGACTCGAACCAGTCCAGACGATTGCCCTGCAGGATGCCGATCACCAGCATGCAGATGGCGGGAAAGCCCAGCAGCACACCGCGCCAGTTGAAGGATTTGAAACGTTCCAGGCGCAGCGGGTCCTGGGGTAAGCCATACGCCACCGCGACCATGGCAATCAGGCACGGCGCAATGATTTGCCAGAAGGTCCATTGCCAGCCGACATACTCGGTCCACAACCCGGCCAATGGCGTGCCCAGGCCCGGGCCGAACGTCGCCGTCAGGGCATAACCGGCCAGGCCATACAACTTCACATTGGCGGGCAAAAACCGCAGGGCCACGGTCATCAGCATGGGTGGCAATGCACCGCCCGCCAGACCTTGCAACGTCCTCAGCAGCAACAAGCTTTCGTAATTAGGGGCGAAGGGGCACAACACACCCAACAGGGTGAACAGGCTGATGGCGCACAGGGTGAAACGCCGCAACGAGAACGTCACCGCACACCACGGCGCGAACGCCATGGCCGCCACCGACGTCGCGGTGTAACAGGCGACCAGCCAGGTGCCTTCGTCGTAGCCGATGGCCAACGCACCACGGATATCGGCCAGGGCGACTTTGGTCACCATCTCGTTCAGGCCAGACACCAGCACCGCCAGCAATACGCCAATCAGGCCGATGATGATCCGCGGACCGAAGACGGGTGGAGCGGCTGCCGGGCTGGCCGCAGCAACAGGTGCCGTGACCGTAAGGGAAGTCATGTACTGCAAGCTCCGGCGTGGAAAGACCGAAGCATTCTAGGAAGCGTGATGCCTGACGAAAATCAACTTATTGGCAGGTTATAAGTGCGTTATACGCAACAATGCAAAACCCTTGTGGGAGCGGGCTTGCTCCGGGCGGCGTTCCGACGAAGGCGCTGGGTCAGTCGGTATCAATGTTGAATGACAAATCGCATTCGTCGGAACGCCGCCCGGAGCAAGCCCGCTCCCACAGGAGGAAGTTGCGCTCGACCTCAGTCCGGCTGCGCAGCCAGCCACGTTTCATCGCAACACGTCTTGAGCGTTTCACGCAACCAGCGGTGGGCCGGATCCTTGTCGAAGCGCGGGTGCCAGGCTTGGGTCAACATCAAGGTTGGCAACGGGATCGGCAGGTCGAACGAGCGCAGCTTCAGTCCGAGCCGTCGCACACTCAGCAAGGCTTCCTTGGGCACCGGCAGAATCAGGTCGGAATCGGGCAAGGCAAACATCGCCGCATGAAAGCTCGGCGCAATCACCGCCACCCGCCGCTCCAGCCCCAAGGCATTGAGCGCGGTATCGATCGGACCTCGGGCAATGCCACGCCGTGACATGCTGATATGGGAATAACCCGCATAGCGCTCTGCCGTGATCTCATCGTCCAACAGCGGATGATCCTCGCGCACCAGGCCAACGAAGTGGGTGGAAAACAGGTTCTGGATCTTCACTTCCGGGGTCAATGGCCGGGTGTTGCTGACGCTCAGATCGATCCGCCCTTCGCGCAATGCCTCATCATCGCCATCGCCTTCCGGGACGAAACGCAATTCGCAGTGCGGCGCCTGCCGGTCAAGGGTGTCGAACAGCTTGCCGCCGTAGACGCCGACAAAGAAGTCGTTGGCCCGAATACTGAATCGCCGCCGCAGCGAGCTCAGCTCCACCGCATCGGCCGAACGAAACAGCAACCCGGCCTGTTCCACCACGCTGCGCACCTGCTCGCGCAATTCCAGCGCCTTGGGGGTCGGCACCAGGCCACGGCCGGCGCGCACCAGGATCGGATCGCCAATGGCTTCGCGGATGCGCGTCAATGTCCGGCTCATGGCCGCCGGGCTCAGGTTCATCCGCCGCGCCGCGCCCACCACACTGCCCTCGTCGAGCAAGGCATCGAGGGCGACCAACAGGTTCATGTCCGGGAGTTGCATGGTGAGCACTCTAACCTGATCTTTGTTGATTCAGACGCAATGCTAGCAAACTCCACCGAGCCATTGTGCGAGCGGGCTTGCCCGCGAAGAGACCAGAGCGGACTTCACACAATCAGACAGTCAACGCACCATCCCCCAGCGCCTCACAGTCACCCGCTCCAACGAATCAAACACCAGATTCTCCACCAGCAAACCAATCAGAATCACCACCGCCAACCCGGCAAACACCTTGTCTGTGTACAGCTCATTGCGATTCTGAAAAATGTACCACCCCAGCCCGCCCTTCCCACTGGTTGCACCAAACACCAGCTCAGCAGCAATCAACGTCCGCCAGGCAAACGCCCAGCCGATTTTCAGCCCGGCGAGGATTGATGGCAGTGCCGCCGGAATCAGGATGAACAGCACGAAACGCATGCCCTTGAGACCGTAATTGCGCCCGGCCATGCGCAGGGTTTCCGAGACGCCGAGGAAACCGGCGTAGGTGTTCAGCGCCAGCGCCCAGAGCACCGAATGCACCAACACGAAAATCAGGCTGTTCTGCCCCAACCCGAACCACAACAACGCCAGCGGCAGCAGGGCGATGGCCGGCAAGGGGTTGAACATCGAGGTCAGGGTACTGAGCAGATCGCGACCGAATTGCGTCGACACCGCAAGAGTGGTCAGAGCAAACGCCAGGACGATGCCGATCAGATAGCCCTTGAGCAACACCACCAGGGAAATCCACACCTTGCCCAGCAATTCACCGCTGAGCAGGCCGTCGTACAAGGCGTGTGCGGTTTGCACAAAGCTCGGCAGCAGCAGGTCGTTGTTTTGATACCGGGCAACAGCTTCCCAAAGCACTGCGAGCAAAATCAGGATCAGGCTTTTGCGCAGCCAACCTTGCTGCCACAGGCGTTGGCCTAGGGGTAATTCCCGCTCCAGCGGCACGCTGGTCAGTGGCTGCAAAACCGTTTCGAACTCTTCACGCGGGGATGATAAATGGCTCATCGGGCCCTCCTCTCAACTGGCTCAATAAGCGATGCGGATGTCGGCGAAATCCAATTCATGTTCGGCTTGCGGTGATTGACCTTCGTCGAACAACAGCCGGTGAATACGTCGCGCCGACTCCTGAAACGCCACACCGCCGAGGCTGTGCAAATCGTATTGGTGGCTGTGGACCTCCGCCCTCACCCGGCCCGGATGGGGCGACAACAACAGAATGCGATTGCCCACCACCAGCGCCTCTTCGATAGAGTGCGTGACGAACAGCAGCGTGAAACGCACTTCCTCCCAGAGCAGCAGCAATTCTTCCTGCATCTTGCGCCGGGTCAGGGCATCGAGGGCGGCGAAGGGTTCATCCATCAACAGGATTTTCGGCTGCATCGCCAGCGCCCGAGCGATGGCGACCCGGGCCTTCATCCCGCCTGACAAAGTGTGCGGATAAGCCTCGGCAAACGCCGCCAGGCCGACCTTTTCCAGATAGTGCAGCGCTCGCTCTTCGGCTTCCCTGCGCTTGAGGGTTTTCGAGGCCAGAAGCGGAAACATCACGTTCTGCTTCACGGTTTTCCACGGCGGCAGTTGATCGAACTCCTGAAACACCACAATCCGGTCCGGACCCGGCGCATCGACGCGCTGGCCTTGCAGACGGATCTCGCCTTCCACTGGCTGGATGAAGCCGGCGGCGGCCTTGAGCAACGTCGACTTGCCACAACCGGACGGCCCGAGCAGGACAAAGCGGTCCGCCGGATCGATCTCGAAACTGACTTGATGGGTCGCCCGCACCACCCGCTGCGGTGTGCGGTATTCGAGGCTGACGTTATCGACCGACAGCAGCGCCTGGGCTGCCGCGATCGGTTTGCTGACCGTGTGGCCTTGCAAAGGGGCGTTCATTTCGGTCAGCTCCCTTGCAGCGGTTTGGCGTCCTGGAAGAAGTAGTCCTTCCATGAATCCGGTTTGTTTTTGATCGCGCCAACGCGGTAAAGGAACTCGGCCAGCGGGTAAGTGTTTTTCGGCGTGACGCTGAATTCGAACTGCGGGTTGTCGATGATTTTCAGCAATGCGGCGCGGTCGATTTTGGCCTTGGTAACACGGATGTAAGTGTCCGCCGCTGCGCCTTTATCGTTCTGCGCGAATTGCGCCGCTTCGGTCAGCGCATCAATGAATGCCTTGTAGGTTTTCGGGTTCTCGTCGCGGAACTTCTCGGTGGCGAACAACACCGTCGGCGAGTTCGGACCGAGCAGGTCATAGGTGTTCAGCACCACGTGCACATTGGGATTGGCCAGTTCCTGATCCTGGAATGGCGGGTTGGAAAAGTGCCCGCTCAGCTCGGTGCCGCCGGCCACCAGCGCAGCCGTGGCATCAGGATGTGGAACGGCGATGGTGTACTTGTCGAGGCGATTGAAGTCCTTGTCACCCCACTGTTTGGCCGCCGCGTATTGCAGGAAGCGCGACTGCACCGACACGCCCACCGCTGGCACCGCGATGCGGTCCTTCTCGGTGAAGTCTGCGATGGTTTTGACCTTGGGGTTATTGCTCACCAGGTAGTACGGAAAGTTGCCCAGGGAAGCCACGGCCTTGACGTTCTGCTTGCCGTGGGTACGATCCCAGATGGTCAGCAGCGGGCCGACACCGGCGCCGGCAATGTCGATCGAGCCCGACAGCAACGCATCGTTGACCGCCGCACCGCCGGAGAGCTGGGTCCAGTCGACCTTGATGTCGATACCTTCCTGCTTGCCGTACTTCTCGATCAGGTTCTGATCGCGCACCACATTGAGCAGCAAGTAAACGATGCCGAACTGTTCGGCAATGCGGATTTCACCTTCGGCGTGGGCCACGGTCGGCGCCATCAGGTTGCCGGCGATCAGGCTGAAACCCAGGCCGATGGCCGCGGCCAGCGGTGCGAATGGAAGACGTTTGGACATGATCAGATCTCCGACAAATCAGAAAGGCGCGTCGCCCTGGATGGTGGTGCGATACAGCTTGCGGCGCAGATGGCTGGGGCATCCGGCGGCGAGGTGGATCAGCGAACGGTTGTCCCAGAACACCAGGTCGTGGGGCTGCCATTGATGGCGGTAGATGTTTTGCGGCAGCACGCTGTGGGCATATAGCTCGGCCAGCAGTTGCTGGCTCTCGCCTTCCGGCAGGCCAACGATGCGGGTGGTGAACCCCTCGCTGACGAACAACGCCTTGCGGCCGTTTTCCGGGTGGGTACGCACGACCGGATGGACGACTTCGGCGACCTGGGCCAGTTGCTCCGGGGTCAAGGTCGGACGCCAGCTGCCTTCGAATTTGGTCTCGCTGTAACGCGCCGTGTAGGAGTGCGCCGCCGAGCGACCTTCCACCGCTTTGCGCAACGCGAGCGGCAGGCTTTCCCAAACTTTGTGCATGTCGGCGAACAATGTGTCGCCGCCTTCTGATGGCAGCTCCTGGGCATGCAGCATCGAGCCCAGGCTCGGCAGCTCCTTATAAGAAAGATCGGAGTGCCAGAACTTCCCAGCATCGCCGAGGCCGATGTTCTGGCCGTTTTCGACGATGTTGGAAACGATGAGGATTTCCGGATGCCCTGCCAGCAGGAACTGCTTGAGCACATGGATCTGCAACACGCCAAAACGACGGCTGAAATCGATCTGCTGCTCAGGGGTTATGCGCTGCTCGCGGAACACCACCACGTGATGATCCAGGTGCGCGCGGTGAATGCGGGAAAAATCGTCATCATTGATCGGGCGGGACAGGTCGAGACCGATGATCTCGGCGCCCACCGCTCCGCTGAACGGGCGGATTTCAAAGAATTGTGGCGCGATGCTTGGCGAAGCTGAAGCTGCAGACATAAATCACTCCCACGCACGGCACGCTCAAAAGCGCGCGCGTCGATCAGAAACTCACGGAGGTCCCGTGTTGGTTCGTGTCGTGCGGCGCGCCGATTGGTCGGCAGGTACGCAGGAGATTGACTTTATAGCTATAAGAATTGAAATTTAAATACCGTTAATGAATAACGATATGGCGATTGAGAAGGGATTGAGTGGATGGTTGAGTGACGTAATTTTCACTTGCTCACAGGGTTGAGGTGTTTTGACTGACGCCATCGCGGGCAAGCCCGGCTCCCACAGGTTTTTGTGTCAAACACATGATCGTGTTTCAACAAAGAACCTTGTGGGAGCGGCGATGCGGCGATCCGACTTGCCCGCGATGGGGCCAGTGAATCCACTAAAGATCTAGCGCTCGTGCAGCGCCTCGGCCCGCGCGCGGATGATCGGCTTGAGCAGGTAGCTGAGAACCGTCTTCTTGCCGGTGATGATGTCCACGGAAGCCACCATCCCCGGAATGATCAGCAACGGCTTTTCATCGGTGCCCAAGTGGCTGCGGTCGGTGCGCAGCTTGATGATGTAGTAGGTAGTTTTCTTGTCTTCGTCGGTGATGGTGTCGGCGCCGATCTGCTCCAGCTTGGCCTTCAACCCGCCGTAGATGGTGTAGTCATAGGCGGTAAATTTTACCGTCGCTTCCTGCCCCGGATGCAGGAACGCGATGTCCTGCGGGCGGATCTTCGCCTCGACCAGCAAGGTGTCGTCCAGCGGCACGATTTCCACCAGGTCGCTGCCCGGCTGGATAACCCCGCCGATGGTATTGACCAGCAACTTGTTGACGATACCCCGCACCGGCGAAGTGACCAGCGTCCGGCTGAGCCGGTCTTCCAGGGCCTTGCCGGTGGCCTGGGCCTTGTTCAGGTCGGTGCGTGCTTCGTTGAGTTGGGTCAGGGCTTCGCTGCGGAACTTGCCGCGGGTTTCATCGACCTTGCGCTGCACTTCCTTGATTGCCGATTCGGCACGCGGAATGGCCAGGGTGGTGGCGTCGAGCTGACCACGGGTCTCCGCTTCGGCACGCCTTAGGCGCAGGACTTCCACCGGCGATACCGCGCCCTGGGCCACCAACGGCTCGGACATGCTGATTTCCTGACGCTGGAAGCCCAATTGCTGGCGATACTGCGCCTGCTTGGACGTGAATTCGCGCAGCTCTTGCTGGCGCTGGATCAGCTGCTCCTGCAAGCCGCCAATCTCATCGTGCAACTGTTGGCGACGGCTTATATAGAGCGATTCTTCGCTCTTGGCCTGACCCGGCACAGCCTTGAGCACATCCTCGGGGAAGTTCAGCGGGCGATCTTCGACCTCGGCGCTCAGGCGTTCGACCCGCAGCAGCATCGACAGCCGATCGGCCTCGGTTTCGCCAACGTTCGAAGCAAATCGCGTGTCGTCCAGACGAATCAGCGGTGCGCCAGCCTCGACGATCTGGCCTTCCTTGACGAACAGCTCGGCAACGATACCGCCTTCAAGGTTCTGGATTTTCTGAATCTTCGACGATGGAATCGCCTTGCCGTCGCCCTTGGTCACTTCGTCGATCACCGCGAAATTGGCCCAGAGCATCAGGAACACAAAGAACGCGATGATCGCCCAGATCGTCAGCCGCACCACTCGCGGCGCATCCTCGATCAGTGCCTTGTTGACCTCCGGCAGCGGCTGGCCCTGAAGCGAAGCAGAGCCTTTGAAGTAGCGACGGATCGAATCCTTGCCCGACTTAAGCAACACTGATCTGCCCCTTCTTCAACGCTTCCATCACCGCAGCTTTCGGGCCGTCGGCGAGTATCTGCCCGCGGTCGATCACGATCAGCCGATCCACCAGCGACAACAGCGATGCCCGGTGCGTCACCAGCACCATGGTCTTGTTTTCGATCACCGCTGCCAGGCGCTGCTTGAGGCGCTCTTCACCGGTGTTGTCCATGGCGCTGGTCGGCTCGTCGAGCAGCAGGATCGGCGGGTTGAGCAATAACGCACGGGCCAGGGCGACGTTTTGTCGTTGACCGCCGGAGAGGTTCTGCCCGCGCTCGCCGACTTGCAGCTCATAACCCTGCGGATGCAGGCGTGCATATTCGTGGACGCCGGCCAGTTCTGCGGCTTGCAGCACCAGTTCGTCTTCGACATACCGCGCGCCGGAAACCAGGTTGTCGCGCAAGGTGCCGGCGAGCAACTGAATGTCCTGGGGCACGTAGCCGATGTTGTAGCGCAGTTCGCTGACGTCGATCTGGCGGATATCCACACCGTCGACCAACAGCGCGCCGTCATCCGGCTGGTACAACCCCACCAGCAATTTCGCCAGCGAGCTCTTACCCGAGCCGCTTCGACCAATGATGCCGACCTTCTCGCCGGGACTGATCGACAGGTTGATGTTCTTCAGCGCCAGGTTCTGCTGTTGCGGGTAGGTGAAGTTGAGCTGGCGGCACTCAATGCCGCCCTGCAGCACCTTGCGGCTGAGCGGACGCTCTTCGAAATTGCGCTCCTGGGGCAACTCCATCATCTGGTCGACCGAGGTCATGGTCACCCGCGCCTGCTGATAGCGGGTCAGCAGACCGGACAGGGACGCCAGCGGGCTGAGTGCACGGCCGCTGAGCATGTAACAGGCAATCAGGCCGCCCATGCTCAGGTGACCGTCGATGATCTGGTACACGCCGAAGACGATCATGATCACCCCGGCCAGTTGCTGGATCAGCAAGGTGATGTTCATCGCCAGGCCGGAGAGCATTTTCACCCGCAACTCAAGGCGGCTGAGGGTGCCGATGGTCTGCTCCCACTGATACTGGCGTTCGCTTTCGGCGTTGTTGACCTTCACCGCATCCAGGCCGGCCAGGGTTTCGATCAGGCTCGACTGACGCTCGGCCCCCAACGCCATGGTCCGCTCCATGGTCGCCACCAGGGGTTTCTGCAAGGCGTAGCCGATGGCCAGGGCAATCGGGAATGCCAGCACCGGTATCCACACCAGGTGCCCGCCAAGGATCGCGATGACGATAAAGATCAGAATCGTGAACGGCAGGTCAATCAGGCTGGTGAGGGTCAGCGAGGCGAGGAAGTCGCGCAGGTTCTGGAACTCATGGATGTTCTGGGCAAAGCTGCCGACCCGCGCCGGCCGGTATTTCATGGCCATGCCGACGATGCGCTCGAACAGCGTGGCCGAGATAATCAGGTCGGTTTTCTTGCCGGCCAGATCCAGGCACAGGCTGCGCAGGCTTTTCAGGATCAGGTCGAAGAGGTAGGCGCCCGTGATGCCGAGTGCCAGCACCCAGAGCGTCGCTTCGGCCTGGTTCGGCACGACGCGGTCGTAGACGTTCATCACGAACAACGGCGCGGCCATGGCAATGATGTTGATCAGAAAACTGGCGGCGATGGCGTCGACATACAACCAGCGCGAACGCTTGAGGGTGTCGCGGAACCACGAGCGCGCACGCGGAATGAGCGTGCCGTGGTTGACGTCGAATTTGTGCTGCGGCTGGGCGAAAAAGACCCTGCCGGTGTAGTCGTCGGCCAGCAGCTCACGGCTGACCAGGGACTCGCCGCCATCGCTTTCGCTGAGCAGCACCCGTACCTGATCTTCGCCTTGCCAGCCAAGCAGGACGGCACTGCGACCGTCCCTGAGCAGCAACAATGCTGGCATGGCAATCGCCGGAATATTCTCCAGCTTGCGTTGCAGCACCCGACCTTGCAGCCCCGCGCGAGCTGCCGCACGTGGCAGCAACTCGATACTCAAGCGTTGCTCGGGCAGCGGCAGGCCGGTGGTCAGCATTGCCGCGCTGGCAGGCTTCTGGTGCAGCATGCAAAGAGCGAGCAGACCATCCAGTAACGGATCGTCATGCAACGCGTGCGGATCATGAATGAGTTGAACCCTACTGACTTCTGATTCCACGCTCGGCACTCTTGGCTAACAATTGAATAATGAAGGCCCTGCTCAATTCATACCGGGCAATTGGACCTTGGGCTTCACATCGTTTTGCACAACGGATGCCAATGGTGCGACTACTCCCTGGCTCTTGAGCAACTCGCCCATGGTCGCTTTGATTCGGTACTGCGTAAATAACTGAGTGTTCCTGATCTCCGCCAGACGGCGAGAGGAGGTAAACAGTTCGTTCTCACTGTCGAGCAAATCGAGCAGGGTGCGCTCGCCGAGGCTGAACTGACGCTGGTAAGCGGTACGCACGGCGGTGCTGTGATCGACGTATTGCTGGGCGATCGGCACCTGTGCGTTGGCATTGTTCAGGGCGTTCCAGGCCAGGCCCAGCTCCTCATTCAATTGGCGCAGGGCGTTGTTGCGGATGTCCAGCGCCTGGTTCGACAGGTACGCCTTGGATTCCAGATCGGCCTTGTTGCTGCCGCCGGCATACAGGTTGAAGCGCATACGCAGCATGGCTTGCCATTCGTTGTTGTGGCCGTCCTGACCATCAATATCGTTGTCCGCGGTACGACCTAGCTCAGCATCGAAGCGTGGGTAGAAAGTCGACTTGGCCGTGTCGTATTGCTTCTCGGCAGCGGCGATATCGGATTCGGCCGAGCGCAGGATCGGGCTGTTTTCCAGCATCTGCGCACGGGCCTCATTCAGGTTGGCCGGCATCAGCGCCATGAAACTCGCCGGGCGCTCCAGTTGATCGGGCATCTGGCCGACAGCGGAGAGGTAGTTGGTTTCGGCATCAGCCAGGTTGGTCTGCTCGGTGATCAGGTTGTTGCGCGCCTGGGCCATCCGCGCTTCGGCCTGATCGAGGTCGGCACCACTGCCAACGCCACGCTGGGTACGCAGCTGGATCTGGTCGTAAATGCGTTGGTGGCTCTTGAGGTTGTCCTCGGCCAGACGCACGAATTCGCGGCGGGTCAGCACGTCGAGATAAACCTGGGCCACGGTCAATCCGGTACGCTCGGAAGTACTCAGCAGCGAGTAGGCGCGGGAGTTGACGGCGGCTTGTTGACGCCCTACTTCGCTGGACGTCGCAAAACCGTCAAAAACCACTTGGGTCAGCCGCAAACTGGACTCACTGCGATTCAGGGTTTCCCAGTGCTTGTTGCTGCTGCTGTCCGTGCGCGTCGTCACGCTATCGGTGCCTTCACGACCGTAACCACCCAGCAGGTCGACCCGTGGCAGGTATCCACCTTCCGCAGCCTTCAACTGATAGTCCGCAGCCAATCGGCTGTTGACGCCTGCCTGGACCTCCGGATGGACATCCAGCGCTTGTTGCATGGCGTCTGGCAAGGATTGCGCCTGGACGAAAGACGCGGCGAGGGCGAAAGGTAGAGCCATGAACAAGGGCGAACGCATGGTAGGAATTTCCCAGAACTTCTTGTCTTGAATCACAGCAAAAGAGCTCGCTGCGTCGGAAGATGGCAAGCCGAATGACCGTATGTCGGAAAGTTCAAAAGCGGAACTGGTTCACATACCGAGGACAGATCACCACTGAAATATCAATGTGACATTACAGGGACGATTGTTTAGGATGACCCCCAGAAGGTCAATAGTTTGGCATAAAGTTAATAGCGAAAAATCATAGCCAAATTATTGACTGATTTATGCGTCAAACTTGTGCATCCATTTTGCGTACGTCCAGACTGGTCGGCGCAGACGCCATCAGGTCTATGGACGTCAACTGAACGTGACACCCCGGAGAGTCTTCAATGAGCAGTGTTGTTGCCATCGTCAAAAGCATTGTCGGTCAGGTTTTCGTGGTATCCCCGGAGGGCATCCGCCGCGTTCTCGTTGAAGGCGACAAACTGTTTGCCGGTGACCAGATCGACACTGGCCTTTCCGGTGCCGTGTCCCTGGAACTGGCCGATGGCCGCACCCTGGATCTGGGCCGAGACACCCAGTGGAGCGCTGAAACCCCGGACTCCGGCACTGATCTGGCATTCGCCACCGCGCAAGCCGCGCCGTCGGTTGAGGAGCTGCAACAAGCCATTGCCGCCGGTGCCGACCCGACCAAAGACCTTGAAGCCACGGCGGCGGGTCCGACGGCGGCGGGTTCTGGTGGTGCCGCCGGTGGCGGTCACAGCTTCGTGATGCTCGACGCCACCGCTGGCCGCATCGACCCGACCATCGGCTTCCCGACCGCGGGCATCAACTCTGTTGCGCAAACCACTCAGGACATCACCGGCGGCCAGACCACCAACACCACCGCCAACACCCTGCGTGACTCGACCCTGAGCCTCAGCGCCACGCCAACCATCACCGAAGCCGGTGGCGTGCTGGTATTCACCGCGACCCTGACCCAGGCACCACTGACCGACCTGACTGTGACGCTGTCCAACGGCGCTGTGATCGTGATTCCCGCGGGCTCGACCACCGGCACCGTCAACGTGCCATTGGCTGCGAACGACACTGTTTATAACGACGCGACCCAGATCGAAGTAACTGTCACCGGCACCAGCGGCGGCAACGGCATCACCGTGACGCCGCCGACTACCCCGGCTGTGACCCAGATCACCGATACCGTCGACACCACTACGGTCACCCTGACGGCCGGCAACACCGTCACCGAAGGTGGCCAGATCACCTACACCGTAACCCTGACCAATCCGGCGCAAACACCGGTGACCGTCACCCTGTCCAACGGCTCGACCATCACCATTGAAGCCGGCAAGACTACCGGCACCGTCGTGGTCGAGACCCCGGCCAATGACGTCTATGTAAACGGCAGCACCGTCAGCACGACCATCACCGGTACCACCGGCGGTAACTTCGAAAACCTGGTGCCCAACACCACACCGGCCGTGACCACCATCACCGATTCTATGGACAACACAGGGCTGACCCTGACCGCCACCGGCAACATCACCGAAGGCGGCCAGATCACCTACACCGCCACCCTGACCAACCCGGCCGGCACGCCGATGACCGTGACCTTGAGCAACGGCTCGGTCATTACCATCGAAGCGGGCAAAACCAGCGGCACCGTCGTGGTCGAGACCCCGGCCAATGACGTCTATGTAAACGGCAGCACCGTCAGCACCACGATCACCGGCACCACGGGCGGCAACTTTGAACAGTTGACCCCGAGCACTCAGCCGGCGCTGACCACCATTACCGATTCAAAAGACGACACCGGCCTGAGCCTCTCGGCTTCCCCTGACGTGGCGGAAGGAGGGTCGATTGTTTACACCGCGTCCCTGACCAATGCCGCGGGCACAGCGGTAACGGTCACCCTGAGCAACGGCGCGATCATCACCATCGCCGCTGGCGCAACCACCGGCAGCGTGAGCGTCCCGGCCCCGGCCAACGACGTCTATAAAGATGCCGGCAAGGTCGAAGCCACCATCAAGGACGCTACGGGTCGCAACTTCGAGAATCTGGTCACTGATTCGACACCTGCAGTGACCAATGTCTCTGACACGATCGACACATCGACGGTCAGCCTGACCACCACGCCGACCATCGTCGAAGGCGGCACTGTGGTTTACACCGCTTCTGTCACTTCGCCAGTCACCGGGTCGCCGGTTGTCGTGACCTTGTCCAATGGCCAGGCCATCACTATTGCGGTAGGCGCCAGCAGCGGTTCCGTGAGCGTCGTGACGTCTGATGATGCCTTGGCGGGTGGTAACTCCCTGAGCGTCAAGATTGACGACGCCAAGGGTGGCAACTACGAGAAGCTGGACGTCGACGGCAAGTCGGCAGAGACCTCGGTGACCGATACCGTCGACGCTACCAATCTGTCGCTGAGCGCGACCGATTCCGTGGCCGAGGGTGGGTCGATTGTTTATACCGCTACCTTGACCAATCCGGCCGGTACGCCGGTCACCGTGACCTTGTCGAACGGTGCCGTAATCACCATCGAAGCCGGTAAAACTACCGGCACCGTGACCGTCGATGCGCCAAAAGACGACGTGTACCAGGACGCCGGCAAAGTCGAAGCGACCATTTCGACCGCTACGGGCGGCAACTTCGAAAACCTGGTGCCGAGCAACGTGCCGGCGGTGACCAACGTCACTGACACCATCGACACGACCACCGTTAAGCTCACCGCCTCCGAAACAGCGGCTGAAGGTGACACTGTCACTTACACCGCCACTGTGGGTGCAGCCGTGACCGGCTCGCCAGTGACCGTGAATTTGGCTAACGGCCAGAGCATCACCATCGACGTCGGTCACACCACCGGCACTATCACCACCAGCGCGCTGAACGACGTGCTGGCCGGTCACGCCCCACTGACCAACTCGATCACCGACGTCAGCGGCGGTAATTACGAGAACCTGGTCGCGGATAAAACGCCGGTTTCGACCACCGTCACCGACACCGTCGACACCACCAACCTGTCGCTGAACGCGACCGACTCTGTGGCCGAGGGCGGCTCGATTGTCTACACCGCGACCCTGACCAACGCCGCCGGCTCGCCGGTGACCGTGACCCTGTCGAACGGCGCGGTGATCACCATCGAAGCCGGTAAAACCACCGGCACCGTGACTGTCGATGCGCCGAAGGACGACGTGTACAAAGACGCCGGTAAAGTCGAAGCGACCATTTCCACCGCCACCGGCGGCAACTTCGAGAACCTGGTGCCGAGCAACGTGCCGGCGGTGACGGAAGTGACCGACACCATCGATACCTCGACGGTGAAACTGACAGCGAGCGAAACAGCGGCCGAAGGTGGCACCGTCACCTACGCCGCCACCGTCGGTGCAGCCGTGACCGGTTCGCCTGTCGTCGTGACGTTGGCCAACGGTCAAACCATCACCATTGAAGTCGGTCACACCAGCGGCACCGTGACTATCACCGCGCCGAACGACGCGCTGACTGGCCACGCCCCGCTGACCAACTCGATTACCAACGTCACTGGTGGTAATTACGAGAACCTGGTCGCCGACAAAACCCCGGTCAGCACCACCGTGACCGACACCGTCGACACCACCAACCTCAGCCTGAGTGCCACCAACTCGGTCGCCGAGGGCGGCTCGATCATCTACACCGCCACCCTGACCAACGCCGCCGGCTCGCCGGTCACCGTGACCCTGAGCAACGGCGCGGCAATCAATATCGAGGCCGGTAAAACCACCGGCACCGTCACCGTTGTGGCACCGTCCGACGACGTCTACAAAGACGCCGGCACCGTCCAGGCAACGATCAGCGACGCCACCGGCGGCAACTTCGAAAGCCTGGTGAAAGACCCGGCAGCAGCTGTCACGAGCGTAACCGACACCATCGACAAAACTGAAGTCAGCATCAGCGGCAGCACCTCGGTGACCGAAGGCCAGGCCGCCAGTTACACCGTCAGCCTGACTCACCCGGCCCAGACCGAAGTGACGCTGAAAATCGTCTACAGCGGCACCGCTGCCGACGGTTCGGACTTCACCGGTGTGTACACCGTGAAGATCCCGGCGGGTGCCAGCAACGCTGGCTTCGACGTCGCGACCATCGATGACAAGATCACCGAAGGCACCGAAAACTTCGTGGTCAAGATCGACTCGGCCATCGGCGGCGACTTCGAGAACCTGGCGATCAGCTCGTCCAACGGCAGCGTCAGCACTTCGATCATCGACAACGATGCACCGCCAGTGCTGGACCTCGACGCCAACAACTCCAGCGGCGCCTCCGGGGCCGATTACCAGGTGACGTTCACCGAAAACACTGCCGGTCCTGGCGTGTCTATCGGCGATACCGATCTGAGCATCACTGACCCGGACAGCACCCTGCTGACCGGCGCAACGATCGTGCTGACCAACCGTCAGCCAGGCGACGCGCTGAACCTGGGCAATAGCGTCAATGGCATCACCATCAATGCCAACAGCCAGGACGGTTCGGTCACGCTGACACTGTCGGGCAATGCGACGCTGGCCGACTACATGCAGCAGATCAAGAACATCACCTTCACCAACAACAGTGAAGATCCGAGCACCGTGCCGCGCATCATCACCGTGACGGTGACCGATGGCAGCAACTACTCCAACACCGCGACCACCACGGTCAACGTGGTGGCGGTCAATGACGCACCGGTCGCAGCACCGGTCAACGTCACCGGCACCGAAGACACGCCGCTGATCCTCGATTGGTCGACCTTCGGCGTCAGCGACGTCGACAGTCCGGCTGCCAGCCTGGGCGTGAAAATCACCCAGCTGCCGGGCGAGGGCAAACTGCAGTACCTGGACGGTTCGACCTGGAAAGATGTCGCCACCAACCAGACCTTCAGCAAGGCTGATATCGACGCTGGCAAACTGCGCTTCACGCCGGATGCCAACGAGTCGGGCGTGGACGGTTATGGCCCCGGCATTGGCGACCAAAAGGCTGACTACGCGCAACTCCAGTTCCAGCCAACCGAGGGCCAGTCGCTGGGCAACACCGGCACGATCAAGATCGACATCACCCCAGTGGCGGATGCACCGACCCTGAGCGTTGCCGACAACAGCGTAAGGTCCACCGGGTTGATCAAGGAAGTCTGGACCGGTCTGTCGGGCCTGGGCACCAGCGGAAACGGCGCGGACTCGACCACGCTGAAAAACGTGATCGACGCCGCGGGTACACCGAACTCCAAGGGCACCGTGACCAACGTGCAGTCCGACGGTAGTGTGACCGCCGGCACGGCGTCGAAAACCTCCGGCCTGATCTACCTCGAAGCTGGCAAGACCTACACCTTCAGCGGTGTTGGCGATGACAGCCTGTTGGTGACCATCGGCGGCAAGAACGTAGCCGCGATCACCTGGGGCGCGGGCGGCAACCTCAATGGTTCGTTCACCCCGACTACCAGCGGTTACTACACCCTGGACATCTATCACCACAACCAGAGCGGCCCGGGCAACTATGACGTCAACCTGTCGGTCAATGGCAGCACGCCGATCGACCTGAGCAGTGCCGGCGTACCGATTTACACCGGTGTGTCGGATCTGGTGAATGCCGGTGTGACCGTGTCTGACTTGCACGGCACCCAAGGCGAAGGCTACTACGACGGTTACAAACTCAATACCGGCGCCGAAGGCACCCGTGTGAAATTGTCCGCCATCACCACCGCGCTGACCGACACCGACGGCTCGGAAAGCCTTAGCCTGAAGATCAGCGGCATGCCGGTCGGCTCGGTGCTCACCGACGGCGCGGGACATACCTTCACGGTCACCGCGTCCAATGGCGAGGCCAACGTGACGGACTGGAGCCTTGGCTCTCTGACCGTCACTCCACCACCGTACTACAACGGCCAGTTCAACCTGACCGTGACCTCGACCTCCACCGAGGCCCTGGGTGGTTCGGCCAGCAACACTTCGCAGATTCCCGTGACCGTGTACCCGGCGGTCTACAACGCCGTCACCGCCACCGCGGCCGATGACACCATCACCGGCACCGACGGCAATGACATCATCGTCGCCGACATCGGTGGCCTGACCGTGGTGCCGGGCACCAACTACAACATCGCATTCATGGTCGACAGCTCCGGCAGCATGAGTACCTCGTCGATCAACTCGGCCAAGGACTCGCTGACGTCGGTGTTCAACACCCTCAAGCAAAGCCTGGGCAGCAACTCGGGCACGGTGAACATTTTCCTGGTGGACTTCGACACCCAGGTCAACAAGTCGGTGTCGGTGAACCTCAATGACCCGAATGCGCTGACTCAGTTGAAGGCGATTCTGGACTCGATGTCGTCCGGCGGCGGCACCAACTACGAGGACGTGTTCAAAACCACGGCCAACTGGTTCCAGAGTGCGGACGCCGTGGCCAACACCGGGGCGAAGAACCTCACGTATTTCATTACTGACGGCAAGCCGACTTACTACCAGAGCGGCGAGTCGACCAACCCGACCCTGTATGGCAGCACAACACTCGATAGCCTGATCACCACCAGCAACTATCAGTTGGGTAAAGCGATCAGCCTGTTCCCCGACAGCACGCACCAGATCGACATTACCGCCTCGGGCTACGTGACGGTCTGGACCAAGAGCAGCAACGGCAACAACGGCAACAACGGCAATGGCAATGGCAATGGCAATGGCAACGGCAACGGAAGTAGCTGGTCATCCAAGGACTTCGGCTATCTGCATGCCCAGGGTGACGGCACCTACGAGTTCTCGGGTCGTGACGGCGACGGCAACAGCACCGACGGGGACACCACCAGCAACTCCACCAGCAGCTTTACACTGCTGAGCAACCTGTCGAATGTCGAGGCCATTGGCCTCAACAGCGACGTGAGTCTCAACGACCTGAAGCCGTACGACTCGGATCAAACGCCACAAACCAACATCGATCCGAAGGATCTGGCCAACTCGATCATCGGCCACACCGAAGCGACGATGCCAGGCAACGACACGGTCAGCGGTGGCGATGGCAACGACCTCCTGTTCGGCGACCTGGTGAGCTTCAACGGCATTGCTGGCGAGGGTTACCAGGCCATGCAAGCCTTCGTGGCACAGCAAACCGGCGTGGACGCCAACAAAGTCACCACCAGCAACGTGCACCAGTACATCACCGAGCATTACACCGCGTTCGATGTGTCCGGTGCCCATGATGGCAACGACAGCCTGCTGGGCGGTGCGGGCAATGACATCCTGTTCGGCTCGGGCGGAAACGACTCCCTCGACGGTGGCAAGGGCAATGACATCCTGCTCGGCGGCACCGGCAACGACACGCTGATGGGCGGACAGGGCAACGACATCCTGATCGGTGGTTCCGGCGGTGACACCTTCGTCTGGAAAGCGGGCGACACCGGCAACGATGTGATCAAGGACTTCAAGGCCAGCGAAGGCGACCGGATCGACCTGCGCGATCTGTTGCAGGGCGAAACCGGCAGCACCATCGACAACTTCCTGAAGATCACCACGGTCGATGGTGTGTCGTCGCTGCAAGTCAGCTCGGCCGGCCAGTTCAACTCGGGCAACGCGGCCGCCGCCACGCCGGACGTGACGATCAAGCTGGAAGGCAACAGCTGGTCGAGCGCCAACCTGCACAACCTGATTGCCGGTAGCGACCCGACCATCAAAGTCGACCACAACAACAGCTGATGCACGAAAACGGCCGCCCTTATGGGGCGGCCGTCACGTTTGCGGCCACTGCCCGGTGACGATTTCGTCGCTGCGCCACATACTGGCGTGCAGTTGACCTATGCTGCTGACAGCACGACGCTGGCTCAAATCCGAGGGGTGCTCAATGTTTTACGTGCAACGCGATGCGCAGGGCCTGTTGGTACGCGTGGAACCCGCCGCCTACGCCGAGGCCACGGAAACGCTGCCGGCCGACAATCATGAGATCCAGGCCTGGTTTGCCAACGCGGCTGTGGAGAACAGCCTCAAACAGCTCAAGCAAAGTGACCTGGAAATGATCCGGGTACTCGATGACTTGATTCAGGTGCTGACCCAGAAAGGCGTGATCCGCGTCACCGACCTGCCGATGGCGGCCCAGGCCAAACTGATGGACCGGACCCAGGCGCGTGAGGCGTTGGGTGGGTTGAGTCAGTTGATCGATGAGGATGAAAGCGGGTTGATCTGATCATTGATCTTCAGTGACTGTTCCAACCTCATCGCGGGCAACCCAGCTCTAAAGTGTTACTTCCAGGGCTTGGGCTCGCCGAACAACTGGCCTTGCACACCGTATAGCCCCATCTCGCGAATCACCGACAACTCGCCTTCAGTCTCGACCCGCTCGGCAATCAGCGGCAAGTCGATGCTGTGCGCCGCTCGCTGGATCGCCTCGATGAACAGGCGTTTATCACTCTCCAGGTCAATGGCCCGAATATAGCTGCCGTCGATCTTCAAGTACGCCAGCCCCAGCCGTGCCAGGTTGCCGATCATGCTGAAGCGCCCACCAAAACGTTGCAGGCTCAGGGAGAACCCGAGCTCGCGCAGGCGTCGGGTCAGTTGCTCCAGCACCGCCTGGTCAGGCAGTTGCTCTTCGCCAATCTCCAGGGTCAAACGCGGGCCGAGGTTGGAATGAGCACGCAATATCTCGAAGATTTTGTTTTGCGCTTGCGGGTCGGCCAGGGTAGCTGACGACAGATTCAGTGCCAGCGACGCCTCATGCCCGCTCATTTGCTCAAGCACCCGTTCGAGCATCAGCCGATCCAGACGCGCAGTCCAGCCGAAGCGCTCCAGCCAAGGCAGAAAACGCCCGGCGGAAATGGTCTGGCCGTGCTCGTCGAGCAGTCGCGACAGCACTTTGTAATGCAGTACCAGTTGCGTGTCCTGGGCGGCGACTACCGGCTGGAAATACAGCTCGAAACGTCGCTGCGTCAGCGCCTGGTCGAGCATCAGATGCCAAGCGTGGTGATCGTCGCCGACACTGGCCGAGAGGCTGTGTTCGATACAGGCCCAGTTCTGCTCGCCCTGGCCTTCGGCCTGCGCCAGCGCCTGATCGCCCAGGCTGAGCACGGCTTGCGGCGAGTCGCCGTGTGCAAAAGGCGCCAGGCCGATAGACGCCACGGCAGCCACATCGGTGGCGCCGGTAGCGTGAAGACTGGCCAAGGCGCTGTCGAGATTTTGTGCCAGTTGCAGCGCTTCTTCGCGCACCAGTCCCGGCGCCAGCACGGCAAATTCGCCGCCACGGATACGGGTGACCAGGTTCTGGGTTTCGGGATATTTGGCGCACTCGCGAGACAGCTGCTCGCCGACGGCTTTGAGTACTTCATCAGTGCGCTGACCACCGAGACGCTGATTGAGACCGGCCAGATCCTTGACCCGTAACAGCAGCAGATAACCGGAACTGGCCTGCTCCGGATTGCTTACCCGCGCATTCAGTTGCATCTCGAAATAACGCCGGTTGGCCAACCCGGTCAATGAGTCCTGATAGGACTCGACCCGCAGTTTTTCACTGCGCTCGGCCTGCTCCTGGAACAGCGCCTTGAGCTTCTCGACCATCTGGTTCATGGCCTGCACGACCCGGCGAAGTTCGGGAGTGCGCGGCAGTTCCGGCAGGCTGAGGAATTCCCGCCGGGCGATGGCATGGGATTGCTGGACCATGTAATCCAGCGGCCTCAATTGCTGACGCAGTAACAGTGCGCCGAGTACCGCACTGACCGCGCCACATAGCAACAACCAGCCCAGGCTGCCCAAAGCGCTTTGCCACAACTTGGCTAGCGCGAACATCGGGTGGCTGACCACCTCGACCCGGGCAGCCTGCTCCCAGCCACGGCTGACGATCGCGTCACCACCGGCGGGTTCCAGGCCGATCAGTTTGACGAACCAGTCCGGAACGTTGTTGACCGCCGGAATGCCCGTGCGCTCGACCAGGGTCTGGTCGGTCTTCAGATCGACCACGCGGATGCTCGCGTAGTAACCGCTGTCGAAAATCGAGCTGACCAGCAACTCGACCATCGCCGGGTCGTCGATGTTCGGTGTCAGGGAAAGCGCCAGCGCCGTCGCAGCGTCCTGGGCATGGGAGCGCAACTGGTTGACGTACTGAATGCGCGAGCTCTCCAGACTGACCATGAAACTGCCGGTGAAGGCGACCACCAGGAACAGACAGATAGCAATCAACAGCTGTTTGAACAAAGACATCTGAGCGTGTGCTCCTAGTTAGTCGTCTCGACCGGAAATCCTTCGGCCTGCATTTTTTTCAACACATCCTGCCAACGCGAAAGGCGTTTGGTATCGCCGACCTTTTTATTGCCCCTGGCGCCTGGCAGCCACAACCCTTCTGCATTGAAAGAGTAGACCGGCAGCAAATCCTTTCGCTGGCTGGCCGGCTTGATTGCATCAATCAGGCTGTCGAGCACCAGGGGCTCGGCCTCCGGACTCGAGTAGTAGGTCAGCACCATGTGCGCGCGGTTCTGGGTCAGTGCCTTGACATAGGTGATACGCAGCTTTTCACTGGCTACACCGAGGTGACGCAGGCTGAAGTACTTGGCAATAGCGTAGTCTTCACAGTCGCCGGCGCCTTTCCAGAGGGCTTCGATCGGGGTTTCCCAGTAGTCGACGTCATGCCACAGGTCGATGTCTTCGACGTATCGCAGCTGTTTGTTGAAAAAGCGATTGACCACATTGAGTTGTTCCAATTCGCCGAGTTGCTTCTGACTGGCCAGCAAGTATTGCCAGTCATTAATGCGCTGCTGACCTTCTCCCAAAGGTCCATACAATGCCTGCGCCCGTCGGCTGATCAGGGAAAAATCCCAATCGGCGCTCAAGCTGCCCAGCATCACGCCAGTCAGCAACAGTGCGCTGCACAGGCAGCGTAAAATCCGGGGGATCGTTAAACTTGCCGCCAATGCGAGGCATCCTGGATAGGCAGGAGGGAGTCGTTTGAATGGTGAAGGTTAGACCGGGAAAAGACAATGGCACAGTGAGATCACTGGCGGCGCGCTAAACTGCAAGAAAGGCACTCGTGAGCCTGTTTGACAAGCCGTCAGTCAGTTACTAGGGTCACTTGGATCCAAAAAATTCCATCACTCAGGGTGCGTTTAGTGACACAAAAGCCCAACCCTCTCAGCAGTATCAAGGTCAACGGGCCGATTCCCGCTCATATGGCACGCTCGGTGATTGAAGAAACCCTGCGCGCGGCCATACTCGACGGGCGCATTCCTTGCGGTGCGGCCTTGCGCCAGCAAGACCTCGCCGACCTGTTCGGCGTCAGCCGCATGCCTGTACGCGAGGCCTTGCGCCAGCTCGAAGCACAATCGTTGCTCAACGTGATTGCCCATAAGGGTGCCGTGGTCGCGCCGCTGGTCCAGGGCGACGCCGTGGAAACCTATGCGCTGCGCATCCTGCTGGAATCCGAAGCCCTGCGTCTCTCGGTGCCACTGCTCCGGGACGAAGATCTCGAACAGGCTGCCCGTCACATCGACGAGCTGGAAACGCAAAGCGACTACACCGAAATCGGCCGGCTCAATCGCCTGTTCCACATGGCGCTTTACAGCCGGGCGCCCAATCGCCGGCTGTTAAGTCTGGTCGAAGACGGCCTGATCGAAGAAGAGCGGTTCCTGCGTTTCAACCTGGAAGCCATGGGCCTGGGCAAACTCTCCCAGGACGACCACCAGGCACTGTTGCGGGCCGCCGAAGACCGGGACGTCGATCGCTCCGTGAAGCTGCTTGAACATCACCTGAACCGAGGGGTCGAGGTCATTACGCGCTACCTCAACAGTCCTGAAGTCCAGGCCAGGAACAGGTCGAAGTAGCCCGCGGCGGCAAGCCCGGGGAACCTATCGAAGGGTTCACCTCGCTTGCTGCGCATTCCCCCCCTCCCCAAAAAAAATGCTCCGCGAATAATTTGATTACAAATCCCCCGCCCCATACCACACCACCTTTGCGGCGCCATGCCGCGCCCCAACGCCCCGCCGCCTTAAAACCCGACCGTTACAACGTTTGCGTGATGCCTCAGTAATGGCGGCCACCTCGATTTACGCCCACTCTGGATAACCAGGACAAATAACGGGTGACGCTCCGTGCGAATGGAGCAGTCCCTGCCCCCAGAAGCGAAGGAAGGAGCCTCATCACGGGAACGGAAGGATCGGCATCACTCGCGCCCCACTTCCACCCCCTCAGACATCCCCAACGACACCCGCTAAAAAAGTTACTTCGAGTGAGGCATTCACTCTTTATTCAATTCTGACTTATATAAGCCGGGAGGAGTAACCACGCCCAAATAAAACCAATATAAAAAGTTTTATTGAAACTTATCATCTTCAAAAAAGTTGAATACTAAAATAATACCGAAACAACTTGATCAATACTTTATATGTGTATTAGTTTTTCTTCGCCGTCAGCCACAAACGGCTACAACGCCTCAGCCACTCGGCATCCATGGCACTGAAAAAGATCAATTAGTTTGAGATACCTGTTCGTTAGGAGAAAACCTTCAGCGAACTTCAGTGCTTGATTAGTTCTTACCAAAGATCAATTACAGGCTCATCCATGAAACCAACTAAAGAACGTCTGATTCAAAAAAAATCCGAACTTAGCGAACACCCGATCTTTTCTGAAATACATTCGCTGCCCGTCCTGCGACGCTTCATGGAAACCCACGTGTTTGCCGTATGGGACTTCATGTCGCTGACCAAGCGCCTGCAACAGGAGCTGACCTGCGTGCGACTGCCCTGGCTGCCACCGCTGGATCCTCAGGCCGCGCGGTTGATCAACGAGATCGTGCTGGGTGAAGAGTCGGATGATCGCCCGGCCCAGGGCCACTACAGCCACTTCGAGTTGTACCTGGATGCAATGCGCGAAGTCGGCGCCTGCACCATTGCCATCGAACGCTTCGTGGCCCTGCAACAAGAAGGCGTGAGTTACGACGTGGCCTTGCAGAGCGTCAACGTCGATCCGACGGCCGCAGATTTCGTTCGCCATACGCTGCACACAGCACTGCATGCGCCGGGTCACAGTGTGGCGGCGGCGTTTCTGCACGGTCGCGAAAGCGTTATCCCGCAGATGTTCCAGCGCATCCTCGACGATTGGGGCATCGGCATCGCGCAGGCGCCGACTTTCCGGTACTACCTCGAACGGCACATTGAGGTCGATTCCGAGGACCATGGCCCGGCAGCGGAAAAGCTCCTGTCGCGACTGGTCGATAGCGATCCGCAACGGCAGGAAGACGTGTATGCCAGCGCTATCGCCGCAGTGGAAAGTCGTATCGCCCTGTGGGACGGGTTGCGCCTGAGCATGAACGAATCCGTCGTGGAGGTGAGCGCATGAACGCCACCGACTACCAATCTTTCGCCGACGCCTGGGAGAGCCGCGCGACCATCCGTACGCGCCCGCGCCGCGTGCTGGAGAACGACGACAAACTGATCTACCCCTTGAGCCGCCAACCGCTGGTGCTGAGCGAAACCTTTCTGCGCCAATGCCCGGAACAGCGCGACTTCGCCCTGGTGCAGACCCTCTACAAGTTCATCAACGATGTGGTGATCTTCGAAACCGAGATCGTCGACAAAACCGCCCGCAGCATCGCCAAGAATCGCTTCGCGGTCGAGTTCCCGTTCGCCTGCCGCTATGACGCCATGACCGTGGTGGTGGACGAGGATTACCACGCGCTGGTGGCGATGGATTTCATGCAACAGACCATCGCGTTGACCGGCATCACCCCCATTGAGTTGCCGGATGAGATCGAGCTGAGCCGGGCGATACCAGCGGCCGTGGCGCTCGCACCGGAGCACCTGCGTAGCGCTGTAGAACTGATCTGCGTGGCCATCGCTGAAAACACGGTGACCGGTGATGTCGCCGCGTTCGCCAAGGACGACACGGTCAAGCAATCGATCAAGGGCCTGATGGCCGATCACTTGCTGGACGAGGGGCGTCACTCCGGTTTTTGGGCGCGGCTGGTACGCATCTACTGGCATGCCGCAAGTGCAGACGACCGCCAGTGCATCGCGCAGATCCTGCCGGTGTTCATTGCTCATTACCTGACCAACGACATCCAAAAATCCTTCGACATCCGCCTGATCGACGCACTGCAGATCAACGACGCGACGCGCCACGCCCTCAAGAACGAAGTGTCGGCACTGGCCTTCCCGATCAATCGCCATCACCCGCTGGTGGCCAACATTGTGCGGTTTTTCCACAGCAGTTCGCTGCTCGATTCGCCGTGCGTACAAACCGCCCTCAGCGACTACCTGGTTTGACGAGGAGCCCATCATGAGACGTCTCGACATCTTGCTCAGCGGACAAAGCCAGGCCATGACCGACCTGGCGCTGGAACTCGAACAACACGG
This sequence comes from Pseudomonas sp. P4_B4, assembly GCF_056402255.1. Taxonomy (NCBI): domain Bacteria; kingdom Pseudomonadati; phylum Pseudomonadota; class Gammaproteobacteria; order Pseudomonadales; family Pseudomonadaceae; genus Pseudomonas; species Pseudomonas sp. P4_B4. The sequence continues at coordinate 4,445 of NZ_JBFUHS010000007.1, read as the reverse complement.
TCACTCACTGACGCGGATATCCGCACTCGACGAAATGCCGGGGCCTGCGGATCTACTGATCGACGATGGTACGTCGCTCCAGTTCACCTGTCAGGCGCCACGCCTGACATTGCAATTGGGCCTTGGCCTGCCGCAGGCGTCCGGCCTGCCATCGCTGGACGTGTTGTGCTGGCATGGTTCAACGCTGCTGAGCCGTGTACCTATCGCCGATGAACCGTCGGGTAACGGCCAGGCGTTGCGTATGCAGGCCATGACAGCACTGGTTGACCACGTGGCGCTGCTGGTCAGCCGCTACTCGAGGGATGCCGACTATTTTCGGCTCGCCGTACCCGCCGTACCCGCCGTACCCGCCGTACCTGTCCGCTTCGAGCGCATCGAGAGCCTGCGGTTCCTGGACAGCCTCGCGTTCGTGCATCGCCTCAATGCCACCGCTGACCCACGACTGCAACAACTCGCGCTAACGCCGATGATCGAAAGGCTGGAGCAACAATGCATCCAGAGCGCCGACCATCCGGCCTTGAGCATCGCCGGCAACACCCTCGACTATCGCCAGTTGCACGTACACAGCCGCGCCATCCAACAACGTCTGCCGCTGCTGGATCAGCATCAAGGCCCGGTCGTCATCGCGATCTGTCTGCCCAAATGCAGTGCGCTGTATGCGGGAATCCTGGCGATCCTGGGCAGCGGCGCGGTGTACTTGCCGCTGGAGCCAAGCCATCCGTTGCAACGTCAGCAGTACATCCTGTCGAACGCCGGCGCGGTGTTGTTGCTGCATGACGGCGAGCATCCCCTGGCGAGCGAGATGCCAGGGCTGGACATCAGCAGTATCGGCGCCCATGAAGCAGACCTCACTCAACCGTTGATGCGCCAACGCCCCGACCTCGATGCGCCCTGCATGGCGCTCTACACCTCGGGTACCACCGGCCATCCGAAGGGCGTGCTACTCAGCCAGGCCAACCTCGCGCACTTCACCCACTGGTACGCCGACTATGTGCAACTGACCGGACAGAGCCGGGTGTTGCAGTTTTCTTCGTTGAGTTTCGACTCATCACTGATCGACATCTTCCCCACCCTGTTGCAAGGCGCCGAGCTGATCGTGCCCGGCGATGACCAACGCCGTGATCCCCTGCAACTGGTGGAACTGATTCGTCATTGGCAACTGAGCCACGCCTTTTTGCCCCCGGCCTTGTTGAGCATCCTGCCTCTGGAGCAGTTGCAGTGCCTGGATCATGTGATGACCGGCGGCGATGTCTGCGAGCCGTGGGTCATCGAGCAACTGAGCCGTCAGGGCAAGCTCTACAACCTCTACGGGCCCACCGAAGCCACGGTGCTGATTACGGCGCGACGCCTACAGACGGGCGACAACAACCGCTCGCTGGGGGCACCGATCGCCAACAGCCAGGTGTTGATTCTCGATGATGACTTTCAACCGGTGGCCGAACAGACCGTCGGTGAGCTGTACATCGCCGGCCCAGGCGTGTGCCTGGGTTACCTGAACAACCCGCAGCAAACCTCTGAGCGTTATCTGGACCTGAACTTGCCTGATGGCCGGACCCTGCGCGTCTATCGCACCGGGGACATGGCGAAGTGGACGGCGGAAGGGATCGAGCTGTGCGGTCGGCGTGATAATCAGGTGAAGATTCGCGGCTTCCGGGTCGAGCCGGAAGAGATTGAGCGCTGCCTGCGCGACAGCCAGTTGTACCGCCAGGTTACCGTGGTCATTGATAGCCAGCGGCGGATTCTGGCTTTCCTTGCTCAACCCCGGGAAGACCTCCCCGGCGGCGCCCGCCAAGCCTTGAAGGCCCACGCGAAACAGCACCTGCCGGACTACATGCTCCCCGTTGCATGGACCGAGCTGGCAGGCATGCCCTACGCCAGCAATGGCAAGGTCGACCGCAAAGCGCTTCTGGAGCTGCCGCTCAACGTCACCGAGCGCCCTCCACGACGTCTGCCCGTCAGCCCCGATGAGGCCCTGCTGCTGGAGATCTGGGCGCAGTTGCTGGAGCTGCCGGCGAGCGACATTTCCACCGACGAAAGCTTCTTCAATCTGGGCGGGCACTCGATCCTGCTGTCGCGCATGCTCCTGCGATTGCGCGAAGAGTTCGGGCGCAGCATCTCGATCAACCGTTTCATCGAAATGCCCACCCTCGCGAAACTGGCGACATTGGTACGCGGCTCCGGCAGCGAAGAAGTGCTGAGCGAACAGGCCATGCGCGATGCGTTCCGCGAACTGGATGTTCAGCCGCTGCCCGTCAGCCGCATGGGCGATGTGCACAAGGTGATCGTCACCGGTGCCAACAGTTTTGTCGGTGTACACATCGTCGAAGCGTTGCTGGCCTGGGGTGCCAGCGAAGTCGCCTGCCTGGTTCGCGGCGGCAATGGCCAATCGGCGGACGAGCGCTTTGCCCAGGCGTTGCAGGAGAACCGTCTGGAACATCTGGATTTGACCCGGGTGCGGGTTTACGCGGCAGACATCACGCGGCCGGAACTCGGTTTGGTGCCCGAGGTTTACCAGCGACTGGATCAGGAGTTTGGCGCTCTGGTGCACAACGCGGCCAACGTCAATCACGTCCTCGATTACGAGTCGCTGGCCCGGGACAACGTCGAGCCGATTTTCGAATGCTTGCGCCTGTGCGAAGGACGCAGCAAAAAAATCTTCAATTTCGTCTCGACGCTCTCGGCCTCCAGCACGATATCCGCCGATGGCCGAGTGCTTGAGTTGCCGGCCGCACCTACACCACCGATCTACATCAAGAACGGCTACAACCTGTCCAAATGGGTGGGCGAGCGCATCCTCGAACGGGCCCGGGAGCTTGGGGTGCGGGTCAATCTCTACCGCCCCGGCAACATCAGCTTCAACAGCCTTACGGGCGTGTGCCAGCCGCACAAGAATCGCCTGATGCTGATGCTAAAGGGCTCGATCCAGCTTGGCCAGGTGCCGGAGTTCGCCTTGAACTTCGACTTGATGCCGGTGGACTTTCTCGCCCGATTCATCGCCTTCCACGCCAGTCGTTATCAACCGGAACAAGCGGTATTCAACCTGCACAACCCCGAGCCCTTGAGCTGGGACAACTACGTGGCGTCCTTCCGCGAGGCGGGACGCGAATTCGCGATGGTCAGCGTCGCCGACTGGCAACAGCAGCTGGATCGGGTCGACAGCGACAACGCGTTGTTCGGCGTGCTGGGGTTCTACCTCAACGGCTTCGAGGAGGACATCGGCGATATCTCGATGATCGGTCACGACAACGCCCAGGCCGGTGTTCGGCTAATGGGCGCGCACTACCCGCAAAAGTCCCCGGCGCTGCTGCGTCGCGGCTGCGACTACCTCAAAGAAATCAATTTCATCTGACTCAACCAAACGGAGCAAGACCATGAGTACTCTGCAACCCGATACCCTGATCAAAAACCCTCAAGGCTGCCACGTGGTGTCCTCGGTGGAGGTGCCCGCCGATGCCGCGCAGGTATGGGCCGTTGTCGGTAACTTTGCCGGCTTCGATCGCTTCATCCCGGCGCTGTCGCACATCGAAATGACCGGCGAAGGTGTGTCATCGCTGCGCAAAAAGTTTTTCAAGGACGGCAACCTGGTGGTCGAGCAACTCAACTCCCGGGACGACCAGGCACGGCACATGACCTGGACCACTATCTACAACACCCTGGGTGTGGCCAATCTGTGGGCAGCGATGAGCGTTGAACCACTGAATGCGGGCAAGTCCCGAGCCACCTGGACCATCATCGCCGAGCCGGCGCAGGGAGGTGCCGAGACGCTGCCGGGCTTCAAGGCTTTCGTACAGGGTTTTGCCGATGATGCGATGAACAATGTGCTGAAGCTGTTTGCGTAAGACGTGAAAAAGCCCGTTGTGGAGAGGCACCACAACGGGCTTTTCAGTACCCCTGAAACGACAAAACCCCTGTCTGCGTAAGCAGACAGGGGTTTCGGAATTCAATCTTGACGATGACCTACTCTCACATGGGGAAACCCCACACTACCATCGGCGATGCATCGTTTCACTGCTGAGTTCGGGATGGGATCAGGTGGTTCCAACGCTCTATGGTCGTCAAGAAATTCGGGTACTGAGTCGTGACCRGTTGGCCTCGCTTCAGCAAATTGGGTATGTGACAGCTTTCGGTGTTTTGTGCTGCTTTTGTGAGCAGAGCCGAACTTTCGGTTCTTTCGTCTTCACACACCGCAATCTGGCCTCTTTCGTTTCTTCAACTAGGAGCATCAAATTGCTTGGGTGTTATATGGTCAAGCCTCACGGGCAATTAGTATTGGTTAGCTCAACGCCTCACAGCGCTTACACACCCAACCTATCAACGTCGTAGTCTTCGACGGCCCTTCAGGGGACTCAAGGTCCCAGTGAGATCTCATCTTGAGGCAAGTTTCCCGCTTAGATGCTTTCAGCGGTTATCTTTTCCGAACATAGCTACCCGGCAATGCCACTGGC